>JAVHWG010000451.1:0-2560 GCA_032159965.1 Mycobacterium sp. | reverse complement strand
GCGCGCGGGTAGACGCGGGCCACCCGCACTCGCGAATCGGGGAAAAGCACCGCCGTGGCGTCCACCCGGCCATCGCGCAGCCGGCTGACGGCCAGACCGCCGGTCGGACCGTGTACCGCGATCAGTGCGTCGCTGCCCGCGCCGGCAAGAGCGAGTCCGGCGACGGTGTCTGGCGCCGCTGTCAGCTGGGTCGGTTCCGGGGCGGCCGCGCCGGCCCACCGGGTGCCCCAAAGTGCGCTGCCCCCAGGACCGGTCTCGGCCCACACCAGGATCGCCGCCCCGCCGGCTTCGGCGATCAGGGGCCAGTGGCTCAGCTCGCCGGCCGGCGACAGCCCGACCCTGTGCAGCGGCGTGCCCGACGGGTCGGCCAACACAAGCTGAGGTTGTGCCGTGCCGGCCGCTTCGCCCGCACACACCAGCACGATCTGCTCGCCGAGGACACATGCGTCGACCACAGCGGGGACGCCGACGGAATGGGCCTGGACCGTGACGTCGCCCGCCGCGTCGAGGACCATGTGCTGAGCGGACGCGCGCGGCGTGCCGGTGAAGAGGTGCAGATGCGCGCCCAGGGCCACGCCGACGATCGGTCCGGCGAGCAGACCCGGCAGTGCGACAGCGTCTCGTTCGATGCGAAGGACGCCAGCGGCCGAAGGGGTCACGGCGATCCCGCGTCACCGTGGGTGACGATGTCGAGCACGAGCTTGGCGTAGTTTGCCCGGCGCGAGGCCGGGATCGCCGGGAGGGCGGCGATGATCTTGCCCAGCAGGGTCTCGACCTGCTGGCGGGCACCGAGCGCGAAGAACGCGGTGCCGATCTTGACACTGTTGCCTGGCCCAGCAGACCAAGTGGTGCCCGCGCCGGCGACCTTTTCCAGGGTCAGCGGGCCGCTCTGAAGGGTGTCGGAAAGGTGCTGCATGCGGTCATTGATGCCGGCGACGGCGACTTTGTCCTTCTCGGTGGGCACCGCCGGGGGCGGCGTCAGCCCGAACAGCGGCGCTATCAGGCCCATCGTGTCCTGATAGTAGGGATCGGTCCACTTCCCCGCGGCGATCGACGCGTGAACGATGCCGTAGCAGGAGGACGTCTCACTGACAGTCCCCATCAGCCACTGCTCGAGCCAGGCAACCGCCCCGTCCACCGCGGTCTGCTCAGGGGCGGTCATACCGCCCTCGTGGACGTCGGCTACGGCGGGACCCAGGGTCACACTGCCCGGGTTGGCGACGCCCCGGACGAACGCGGCATAACTATCGGCGTTGTTCAGGGCACGGTCCTGGGGCAGGTTCGTGATCAGGCGCTGGAATTGGTATGCGTTGTCCTCGGTGGCCAGGCCGTCCGTGCCGTGCGAGCCTTCGTGGATCAGCGCAGCGGCGCGCCCGTCGAGGTCGGGATTGCTCATAAAGATCGGGCAGAGGGTCATCATCGCCGCCGTCCCCTCGCGTTCGTTGTAGGCCTCCGCGCCACCTCCGCAGCTGGCGTCGCAGTTATTGACGACCTGGTGTCCGTGCGTGGGGGTGAACACAGCCATGTTGTTGAGCTGTCCGTCGATCCTCGCCAGATTGGTGTCGACGACCGCCGAAACGGTCGTGGTGTGGAACAACGCGAAGAGCAGGTTGATGACGTCCGGGTCCGCCCCGCTCTTGAGCTTGGTCCTCGCGTCCGCGATCATCGCGTGAGCCCTGGCAAGCGCGGTGGTAAACGGGTTCGGCGCGGGTCCACCGTCGGTCGGTTGCGGGCCGAGGGAGCAGTCCGGTGTGGCAGATGACAGGCCCGCGGTGCGGATCTCGACGGATCTGGCCCGGCGGTAGTCGATGTTGCCCACGCCGGCCAGGGGTACGGCTTCCGGCGTACGAGCGGCCGTGTGACCCGCGGCGGCGAGAGCGTTCGACACATTCGCAATGCGCGCGTTGACAATTGAGGCGTTGAGACCGGTTGCACCTTCTTCGCTCGCCGTCCCCTTGAGAACGAGCGGTGTGCTCGCCGCACCGGCGAGCGGAGCAATCTTGGTGAGTTCTGCCGCGTCTGGGGTCTGCTCGTTGATATCGAAGAAAATGGAGTTGGCGACTTCGCCTGCGCCCGGAAATTTGCCCTTGATCGCGAACTCGCTGGGGGTGGCGGCCCGCTGGACACTCGCGGGTACCTGGCCGACGAGGCGCGACACGGCCCGGTTGCCCGCGGCACGCTGAAGCGAGAGCATCACATCCGCGCGATCGGACAAGCCTGGGCCGGGGCTGGCGGCGGACTTCTTCCTCTCGCCGGCCCGGTCATTGCCGTCCTCGACATGGGCTTTCACCAGAGGGGCTCCCGTCGTACCGCCTCAGCGTATTAGGACGGCCGCTTCGAGGAGAGAGTCGTGCGGGCACGTTTGGGCACCCGAAAGTGCACAAGCCGGTGTTCGACGGTTAATGTCTGCTCCCCCGGGTGGACTCGAACCAGCCGCTCTAGTGGTTTCTCCGCACAGCCGGTATCAGTCCAAATGATGCCTCTACCTGCTGTGACACGTACTGTACGCTGTGGACAGCAATGGACACAAGATGCCACGAATTTGCATGCGGAAGGCACG
>JAVHWG010000438.1:0-8602 GCA_032159965.1 Mycobacterium sp. | reverse complement strand
TCGAGGAACGGCTGAAGGCCGTGCTCGACGACATCAAGAACTCCGCTGGGCAGATCATCACGTTCATCGACGAGTTGCACACCATCGTCGGCGCGGGCGGCACCGGTGAGGGCGCGATGGACGCCGGCAACATGATCAAGCCGATGCTGGCGCGCGGCGAGCTACGCCTGGTCGGCGCGACCACGCTCGACGAGTACCGCAAGCACATCGAGAAGGACGCCGCGCTGGAGCGCCGCTTCCAGCAGGTGTTCGTCGGCGAGCCGTCGGTGGAGGACACCGTCGGCATCCTGCGTGGCCTCAAGGAGCGCTACGAGGTGCACCACGGCGTGCGGATCACCGACTCCGCGCTGGTGGCGGCCGCCACGCTGTCCGATCGCTACATCACGTCGCGCTTCCTGCCCGACAAGGCCATCGACCTGGTCGACGAGGCCGCGTCGCGGTTGCGCATGGAAATCGACTCGCGTCCCGTCGAAATCGATGAGGTCGAACGTCTCGTACGCCGACTCGAGATCGAGGAGATGGCGCTGGCGAAGGAATCCGACGACGCGTCCAAGGACCGGCTGGAGAAGTTGCGCGCCGAACTCGCCGACCACAAAGCCGAACTGACGGTGCTCACCACCCGCTGGCAGAACGAGAAGAGCGCGCTCGACGTCGTGCGCGACCTCAAGGAGGAGCTCGAGACGCTTCGACAGGAATCCGAGCGTGCCGAACGTGACGGCGACCTCGCCAAGGCGGCCGAGCTCCGTTACGGGCGGATTCCGGAGGTCGAGAAGAAGCTGGACGCCGCGGCGCCGCAGGCGCAGGCCCGCGAGGCGGTGATGCTCAAGGAAGAGGTCGGGCCCGACGACATCGCCGAGGTGGTGTCCGCGTGGACCGGAATCCCGGCAGGCCGGATGCTCGAGGGCGAGACCGCCAAGCTGCTGCGGATGGAAGACGAGCTGGGCCATCGGGTGATCGGCCAGAAGAAGGCCGTCATCGCGGTATCGGACGCGGTCCGCCGCAGCAGGGCCGGCATTGCCGACCCCAACCGTCCGACAGGCTCCTTCCTGTTCCTCGGCCCCACCGGCGTCGGCAAGACCGAGCTGGCCAAGGCGCTCGCCGACTTCCTGTTCGACGACGAGCGGGCGATGGTGCGCATCGACATGAGCGAGTACGGAGAGAAACACTCGGTGGCTCGCCTGGTGGGCGCGCCGCCCGGCTACATCGGCTACGACCAGGGCGGACAGCTCACCGAAGCAGTCCGCCGGCGGCCCTACACGGTGGTTTTGTTCGACGAGGTGGAGAAAGCCCACCCCGACGTCTTCGACGTGCTGCTGCAGGTACTGGACGAGGGCAGGCTCACCGACGGTCAGGGCCGGACGGTCGACTTCCGCAACGCCATCCTGATCTTGACGTCCAACCTCGGGTCGGGCGGCAGCGAGGAGCAGGTGATGGCGGCCGTGCGGTCGACGTTCAAGCCGGAGTTCATCAACCGCCTCGACGACGTGCTGATCTTCGACGGGCTGAACCCCGAGGAATTGGTGCAGATCGTCGACATTCAGCTCAGTCAGCTGCAGAAACGGCTGGCGCAGCGGCGTTTGCAGCTCGAAGTGTCGGCGCCGGCGAAAAGGTGGCTGGCCCAGCGTGGTTTCGACCCCGTTTACGGTGCGCGCCCGCTGCGACGGCTGGTGCAGCAGGCCATCGGCGATCCGCTGGCCAAGATGCTGCTCTCTGGTGACGTCCACGACGGGGACACCGTGCCGGTCAACCTCGGCGCGGACGGCGACTCGCTGATCCTGGGCTGAGCCGGCTGGTAACCCTGTTGTGATGCGCTCGGGTTCGGGTATCGCCACCCACAGCAGATAGGCTGGATGTCTCATGGTTCCGCTTTGGTTCACACTGGCCGCGCTCTGTTTCGTGAGCGCGGCGGTGCTGCTGTACATCGACCTCGACAAGCGGCACAACCACGGCCGGCGTCGTAAGTCGTGGGCGCGCTCTCACGGGTTCGACTACGAACCCGAGTCGGCGGACATCCTGCACCGCTGGAAGCGCGGTGTGATGTCCACCGTCGGGGACGTGAACGCGCGAAACGTCGTGCTCGGCCAGATCCGCGGCGAGGCGGTTTACATCTTCGACCTCGAAGATGTGGCGACCGTCATCGCGCTACACCGCAAGGTCGGCACCAACGTCGTGATGGATCTTCGCCTCAAGGGGCTCAAGGAACCTCGCGAGAACGATGTCTGGCTGCTGGGCGCGATCGGCCCGCGGATGGTGTATTCCACCAATCTCGACGCGGCTCGCCGCGCCTGTGACCGCCGCATGGTGACCTTCGCCCACACCGCTCCCGACTGCGCCGAGATCATGTGGAACGAGCAGAACTGGACGCTGGTGAGCTTGCCGACCACCAGCAACCGCGCCGAATGGGACGAGGGCCTGCGCACCGTCCGGCAGTTCAACGATCTGCTGCGGGTGCTGCCACCGATTCCCAAGGCGGCAATCGGGCAGGCGCCGACGCGCCGCAACGGCGCGCCCGGTAGGCCGATTGCCCCACAGCCCGAGGTGCAGCAGCCCGGCCACGTCCCGCCCGGCCGCGCCCAGGAGCCGACCCGGCAGCAGCCTACGGCGGAGCCCGGGCCTCGTCCGCCGCAGACGCGTGCCCCCCGGCCGGGTCCGCGCAGCTACCAGCAGTAACGCGGATGCCGCGTCCGATTGCGCTGATCACCGGCCCGACCTCCGGTATCGGTGCTGCTTTCGCCCGGCGGTACGCCCTCGACGGCTACGACCTCGTCCTTGTCGCACGGGACGCCGGCCGGCTCAACGAATTGGCAGCCTCGCTGCGGGACAAGCACGGCACGGACACCGAAACGCTGGTGGCCGACCTGTCGGATGCCGGTGACCGCAGCCGCGTGGCTGATCGGCTCGGGGACGGTGTCCGGGTGCTGGTGAACAACGCAGGCTTCGGCACGTCGGGAGAGTTCTGGACGGCGGACCCCGCGTCGCTGCAGGCCCAGCTCGACGTGAATGTCACGACCGTCATGGCTCTGACCCGCTCTGCTTTGCCGGGGATGATCGAAGCAGGTGCCGGCACCGTGATCAACGTCGCCAGCGTCGCGGGACTGCTACCCGGACGTGGCTCGACGTATTCGGCGTCAAAGGCATGGGTGGTGTCCTTCACCGAAGGGCTCGCGAACGGACTGGCGGGCACCGGTGTCGGAGTGCACGCGCTCTGTCCTGGCTTCGTGCACACAGAGTTTCATGAACGCGCCGGCATCGAGATGACCTCCATGCCGGAGTTCATGTGGCTGGACGCCGACCAGGTAGTGAGTGACTGCGTGGCAGATGTCGCCAGGGGCAAGGTGGTCATCATTCCCGGGCTGCAGTACAAGTTGCTCACGACCGGCGGCCGGATGGTACCCAGAAACCTGGTCCGCCTTCTGACGAAAACCGTTGGGAGGGGCCGTGACCGGACGTGAGAAGGTATTCATCACCGGGGCAGGGCGCGGCATCGGACTCGCGCTCGTGCGCAGGTTCGCGGCAGCCGGGTGCAGCGTCGGCGCCGTGGACGTCGAGCAGGCGGGGCTGACCGCGCTGAAAGACGAGGCAAGCCGACACGGCTGGTCGGTCCAGACGTCGGTCATGGACGTCACCGATATCGACGCCTGGACCCGGGCCCTGAGTGAATTCGTCGGCGAGCCAGGAAAACTCGACGTGCTCGTGAACAACGCGGGCGTGCTTGCGGCGGGCGAGTTCGCTGACATCCCGCCCGCCCGTCACCGCCAGCAGGTGGACGTGAACGTCACCGGTGTGATGTTCGGCTGCCACGCCGCGTTCGAGTATCTGCGCGACACCGGCGGAGCCCGCGTTCTCAACATGTGTTCGGCGTCGGCGATCTACGGCCAAGCCGAGCTGGCGTCCTACAGCGCGACGAAGTTCGCGGTCCGCGGCCTGACCGAGGCGCTGGAGCTCGAATGGCGCTCCCACGGCATCACGGTCATGGCGCTGTGGCCGTTGTTCGTCGACACCGCGATGCTGGCCGGAGTGCAGACCGGTTCGACGGAGTCTTTGGGCATTCGGCTGACCGTCGACGACGTCGCCGACGCCGCGTGGCGTGCATTGCACCGCAAGTCGCCGATCACCAAGGTGCATTTCCCCGTGGGACGTCAGGCGAAAGTGGCGTATCACCTCGCACAGGTCGCGCCGGCCTGGGCGACGCGGATCGTCAACAAGCGGATGGCACGCTGAGCCTTGCGTGCCATCCGTGCCGTGGTCGCGGCGAGCTCCGTCGCCCTCCTCGTCCTCGGGTGCTCCGCCGGCGAGGACCAGCCGCGTCCGTACGGGGCCGCCACGGCAAAGGTCGGCGAGTCGCTCGCCCTGCTGGGGTGGAACGTCTCCACCTCGAACCTGCGCTGGGACTCGGGGCATGTGCTGGTCGACGTCGACGCCGCACCGGCGCAGCCGGGCAAGCCCCACGCAACCCCGGACGACATCCGGTTCGGCTTGTACGGCGCACTCGCCCACCCGATCGAGACCGACGCCCTCGGCAGCTGCGGCGACGTCTCGTCGTTGGCCATCACACCGCTGTCGGCACCCAACCCTGACCGGATGACCGGCACCGTTTGCCTAGGGCCGCAAGACAATCAAAGCGCAGTACGCGGAATCTACGCATACTCGCCGCATGACCGGATGGCCGGCACGGTCGCGGCGTATCCGGTGGCGTTCCCGGTGGGCGTGCTCCCGACGAACAGAAGCGATACCGGCGTCACCGTCAAGACATCCAGCGTCGACGCGTGGCGGGCCGACGGGGCGGTGATCAGCCAGGAATCACTCGGTGACCCGAACATCTTCACCGGGAACGGGTACATGCTGCTCGGGGTGGAGATCTCCGCGCTGAAGGCGCAGTACAGCGACGAATCGGCAGCGCGCGGGGGACCGCTGATGGTGCTGCTCACGCCCACGCTGCCCGCGGGCAAGTCGCTGTCCAAGGCGTGCGCGGCGTACGGATCGTCGCTGCTCGTCCTGCCTGACGCGAAACTGGACGCCGTCCAGGTGGCGGCGTCGCTGTGCAGTCAGGGCGAGATCAACGAGGCCCTGCTCTATGCCACGCTTTCGGTCGTCGGCACGCACGCTGGTGTGTGGGTCAAGCGCGAATGACATTTCCGCACGTGGTATCGATGACGTGTGGTCAAGACCGATCCGCGCGTCACGTCGGTGCCCGGGAAACCCAGTCTGCTGCTTGGCGGCTTCGACCTGGCCACGGTGGGTTATCAGGCCAACGAGTTCTTCGTCTCAGGCACCGCGTCGTCCTACTTGCCGGACGGGCAGTGGGGCGCGAAACCGTCCGGTGAGGCGGAGTACACCACGCGCGTCGTCGCGCTGACGCCAACCGATGAGGCGACGTTCAACGGCACGGTGATCGTCGAGTGGGTGAACGTCAGCGGCGGCATCGACGCCCCTGCCGTATGGATGATGGCGCACCGCGAGGTCATGCGGGAGGGCTTCGCGTACGTCTGTGTCTCCGCGCAGAAGGTGGGCGTCGACGGCGGCGGAAACACCATCACAGGATTCGATTTCTCATTGAAAACCCAAGATCCGCAACGCTATTCGGAACTCAATCATCCTGGTGACGACTTCGCCTACGACATCTTCACGCAGGCTGGAAGCCTCGTCAAGGGTGGCGGCGACAGTGGGCTCCTCGGTGGTTTGACCTCGGAAGGCGTTCTGGCGGTGGGGGAGTCGCAGTCGGCGATTTTCTTGACCACGTATGCCAACCTGATCGATCCGATCGTCGCGACGTACGACGGGATCCTGGTCCATTCCCGGTTCGGGCCCGCCGCACCGCTGGACGGCACCGCGCTTCTGGACATCGAAAAGGCCGGCACGCTGGCGCCCGCCCCGTTCCGGCCTGACCTCCGGGTCCCGGTGATCACCGTGATCACGGAAACCGATTTGCTCGGCGGCGTGCTGCCCGGGTACGCGGCGGCAAGGACACCGGACAACGAGCGGTTCCGGGCGTGGGAGATTCCCGGCACCGCGCACGCCGACAACTACACGATCAAACTGGGCTTCACCGATAGCGGCTTCCTCTCGGTGGAAGAGCTGGCCGACGGGTTCGCTCCCACCAACTCGCTGATGGGCCAGGAACTGCCGTATTCCATCAACTTCGCACCCCAGCATCACTACGTACTGCAGGCGGCGATCGCCAAGCTGAACGAGTGGGTCCGCACGGGTCGACCCGCCCCCGCCGCGGCGCCGATCACGCTAACCGACGCTGAGCCGGCCGCGTTCGCCTTCGACGCCAACGGAATTGCCGAGGGCGGCGTCCGCACACCATGGGTGGACGTGCCCGTCGCGAGGACTTCGGGTGCTCCTGAAGGCGACAATCCCATGACCATGCTCTTCGGCTCCGGCGAGATGTTCGACGCCGCGGTGCTGGCACGGCTCTACCCCGGCGGGGCGGCGGAATACCTCAAGCGCTTCACCGAAGCTCTCGATAACGCCATCGAATCCGGATTCATCCGGCCCGCCGATCGTCAGGAGATCCTCGCGCTGGCGGCGGCAGGGTTCCCCGCCGAGAGTGACTGATCCACCCGGTCCCACCGAGTGGGGCGCCGAGACCTCGGGGGTCGGTCCGTGGCAGGGCGCGTCTCCCGACGACCCCCGCTTCGATCCCGATCTGCTCCGCGACGGTGACCGCCGCAACGTCGTCGACGCATATCGCTACTGGACGCGCGAGGCGATCATCTCCGACATCGACGCCCGCAGGCACCCGCTGCATGTCGCGATCGAGAACTTCGGCAACGACGCGAACATCGGCGGGGTGGTGCGCACCGCGAACGCGTTCGCCGTCGACACGGTGCACATCGTCGGGAGGCGGCGGTGGAATCGACGCGGCGCGATGGTCACCGACCGTTATCAGCGGCTGCGCCATCACGACACGACAGCTGAGCTCCTGGCGTTCGCTGCGGATGCTGGTCTGACCGTGGTCGCGGTCGACAACGTGCCGGGCTCGGTGCGTCTCGAGGAGATGACCCTGCCGCGTGCCTGCCTTCTGTTGTTCGGCCAGGAGGGGCCTGGCGTCACGGAGGAGGCGCGCGCCGGCGCGGCGGTCACCGTCTCGGTCGCGCAGTTCGGTTCGACCCGCAGCATGAACGCCTCAGTGGCCGCAGGGATCACGATGCACACGTGGATTCGTCAGCACGCTGATCTTTCCCGGGCCTGGTAACTCTCGCCGAGAACACGCTTGTTGCACGCTTTTCGCCAAAAATCGTGCAACAACAGTGCTCTCGGCGCATACCGTACTACTGATGGCACCGTCGCGGCGTGACGCGCTGATCTTGGCCGCGATCCTGATGTTGGCGGCAGCGCTGCGCGTCATCGGTCTGCCCGGTCGCGGAACTTGGGACGACGACCAGGGTTACGCGCTGCTGGAAATGTTGCAATGGGTGCGCGGCGGTCAGATGCCGTTGATCGGGCCGGTGAGCTCCATCGGTACCGCTCATCACGGCGTGGGGTTCTACTGGATCCTGGCGCCGAGCGCCTTTCTGACAGACGCCAATCCCGTGGCGGCCGCGGCCACGCTGGTGGTCGTCGGCGTCGGCGGGGTCGCCGCGACGTGGTGGCTCGGCCGAACCGTTCGCGGACCTCTCGCCGGGCACGTCGCCGCAGTTGCCATGGCTGTCAGTCCGTCGGCGATCAGTGCCTCGACCTTCGTCTGGAACTCCAATATCGTCGGCCCCGCCGCGGCTCTTGCGACTGCGGCCGGATGGCACGCGTGGCGAACGTGCCAGGCCCGCTGGTGGTTCGTGGCAGCCGTCGGAACGCTTTTCATGCTGCAGGGCCACCTCCTGGCCGCGGTTGCACTACCGCCGCTTGTCGCCCTCCTCTTCGCGGACCTCTGGCGACGGCCGCGGCCGGACCGGCCGAAGATGCTGCTTCCGGTGGCGGGGTTCGCGGCCATCATCGCCGCCGGGTACGTGCCGCTGCTGATCTACGAGTTGCGCAATGGGTTTTCCGAAACAGTTGCCGTCGGAAAATATCTCGCTGAGCCCGGCATGGTCGGCGGCCCGCCGCTGATCCTTCGGCCGCTGATCGTCCTGTGGCGAATCGAGGTGTGGCCGGTGGCCGGGCCGGTACCTTCGGCCGTGCTCGGTGGTCTGCCTGCCGCCACCCTGGTGATCGTGGCACTCTTCGTCGCTGCCACCGGAAAGCCGCACTTATCAAGGACTTTCGGCCGCTGGGCGGTTGGCAGTCTCGCCTGGGCTGTGTTGGCGTTGACGATCGTCGCGCCCGGGCTGGCAATATTCACTGCCGGCTTGCCGAATGACCAGTACCACGCGTGGCTGGATCCCATGGTGTTCGCCGGGATCGGCGTCGCAGCGAACCGGCTCGCCGAGGACCTGCGAGCACCGATCGGTAAGACGCTGGCTGCCACGCTTGCCGTTTGTTGCGTTGCTCTTTCGATCCTCGAGCTGCCGACGCTTACTTCGCCGGACGGCGGTTGGCCGCGAGCCGAGCAATCGGCAGCGCGGATCCGGTCCAAGGTCGACGGCCAATCGATGGCCGTGGTTGGAGTTGCCAAGAGCGGAGCGGCCCTGGCCTTTCCGCTCACCCGCGCCGGGCCGCC
>JAVHWG010000416.1:0-2739 GCA_032159965.1 Mycobacterium sp. | reverse complement strand
CTCGCGATGCTTGCACCCGGGCCAGCAGCAGGGCCGCCGCTTGCCCTCCTCGAGCTCTTCCTGAGTGCGGCGGATGCGGCGCTTCCTGGTTGCTTCTTGCTTGGCGTCCTCGACCCAGCAGATGAATTCGTTGCGCGCCAGCGGCGTGATGTCCTTCCAAGCCGTCAATGCCGTGGCGTTCGCGATCAGCGCCGTTCGCAAGTCTGCGGGCAGCTCGTGCACCGCCCCACCGGGTACCCGCTGCCCGCTCATACGGTTAGGGTAACTCGCTGCGGGAGCAGCGATTACCGTCCCGGATCTTGTCGCCGTAATTTTCGCAACCGCAGATTCCGCCGAAAAATCATCGTCCATCATCTACTGTCCTTGCACCAGCGGCCACAGACACAAGACCGGCGGGTTCAGGCTCGGCCGTTTCGAAGTGTCAGTGGCTGTCGTCGCACTCATCTGGGTGGGTTTCGCGCTGTTCGTGCTCGTGACGCCGCCGTGCGGGTCGAGTCCGATGGTCACCGATAGAGACCGCACTGCGCAGCGTGCTCCACGCACAGTTCGATCAGTCTCGGAAGCGGTGTGCCCGCAGCCGATCCGCGTATCGCATCCATGTAGCCCAGCCAGCTGGTAAGCAACGCGGAAAGCTGTTGTGCACCATCGGAATTTGTGGGCGAGACGCGTAGCTCGCCGTCGACCATGAGAAGGCGTCGACCTTCCCCGTCGAATACCAGCGAATTGGACGATGCCGCGGCCTGAGCATCTGCGAGGCGACGGTAGAACACACAGACGTCGGACTGTCCAGCCCCGACCACAGAACCGGGCCAGTCTGCGGGATCTCTGGCCACCACGACGGGCGCCGTTATCGCCCCCGACGTCACGTTCCTCCTCCCGGCGGCACCGTCAGGGTGAGGCAGTGTGTTGTGCATATTCCAGAAGGTGGGGGTCGTGGGCGTTGACGATGAGCAGCTCGGGGTCGCGGCGATCGTGAAGCTCGTGCAGCCGTGCATGGTTGTGCTGCACCTGCTTACGGTCGAATGCGATTAACGCTTCTGAGACGCGGAGGGCGCGCGGTATCGGGGTCTGGCCGTCGAGAGTGCCGTAGTGGTAGAACGCGTCACCGCAATGCAGGACCCAGCGGTGGCCCGCGTCGACGGCGACACAGGCGTGGCCCCGCGTGTGGCCCGGCAGAGGTACCAGGACGATGCCCGGTGCGATCCCGTCGAGTTCCTTGGCGGTGAATCCGCGCCATTGCTCGCCGTCGGCGTCGTGTTCGACGACGGTGGGTCCGTGGGCCCACTGCCGGCGGCGGTATCGGATCTTTTCCTGCCACGTCGGGGATTTCATCGCGGCGAGGGCTTCGACGGCAGTGACGTGCACGGTGGCGCGCGGGAAATCCGAGAGACCGCCTATGTGGTCGACGTCGAAATGAGTGATGACGATGTGGCGCACGTCGTCAGTGCTGAAGCCCAGCTGTTCGATCTGACGTACTGCCGCTTCGGTCTGAGCGAAGATGGGCCGGATGAGGTGTCGCGTGGGTCCGACTCGTCGCGCAGGGTCCGCGCAATCGTCTAGCCCGAATCCGCTGTCGATGAGCACGAGACCGTTGTCGGTTTCGACGAGCAGGACGTGGCAGACCAGCGGCGCTGTGGGCGCCCGCATGGTGCCGCAGTTGAGGTGATGGACCTTCACGACGTCTCTCCTTCGGTGGTCACGTCGAACGTGTTGAGGAAGTTACAGACGAGCTGGTAGAAACCGACCGTCAGGACGAGGTCGGCCAGCTGTGTGACAGTCAAGCGCTGCAACGCATTTGCCCGTTCAATCTCATCGAGGGTGTGGTGGCGCAGCAGGGCGTCGGTCCATGTCAGGATCGCGGCTTCGTCGTCGGACAGGTCGTCGGCGACGCCGGTGGCGGCTGCGGCGACCGCTGCGTCGGAGAGCCCCACCCAGCCGGCAATCCGCTTGTGCTGGTAGGTCTCGTAGGTGGCGCCGTATGCGTAGCCGACCCGGAGGATGGCGAGTTCCCGCAGTTGCGGCACAAGGGAGTTCGCCTGGAACATCGCGTCGGCCATCACGAAGAATCCGGGTGCCAGGCCGGGGGAGTGGGTGATCATCCGGTAGATGTTCAGCGAGTTGTGCGCAGCAACGGTCTCCTGGAGTTCCGCGGGAAGCGCAGTGAGGTCGGGATATTCCATGGTGATCAGCCTCTGCCACGAATCGGGTCGGTACCGTCCCAGTCGTCAGCAATGCCTCGGATATATTGGAAGAACTGGCCTTTCGGTCCGCTGATGTCGGAGAGTTCGATGACGGTGCCTTGTTCGCGTTCGGTGTCGAGGTAGGCGAAACGGCCACGTTCGCCGCCGATGCTGCCTTCCTGACCGATCAGATACCCGTCGGCCAACGCCGTGTCCAGGACCTCCTGGTAGTCGTCGAACCAGTAGGCGATGTGTTGCATTCCTTCATGTCCGGCGTCCAGAAAGTCCTTGTACATCGACGGCGCGTCGTTGCGTTGCTGGATGAGTTCGATCTGTACCTCACCGGAGTTGGCGAGGGCCACGCTCATCCGCAGGTTGGAATCCGCCCCGCGGTAGCGGAAGTAGTCGGTCTGGACGTCATCGACGTAGAACCACGGTCCTACGCCGTGGCGGAGCCAGTTGTCCATGGCGGCATCGATGTCCTTGACGACGTAGCCGATCTGCGCAATCTTGCCGAATCTCGTGCTCATTGCTCGCCTTTCCTCTGGTCAGTTGGCTG
>JAVHWG010000413.1:0-2608 GCA_032159965.1 Mycobacterium sp. | reverse complement strand
AAGCACTGCACGGCATTTCGCTCTTGGTTCGGGAAGGCGAGCTCGTTACTCTGCTAGGTTCCAACGGTGCAGGCAAGACCACCACGATGCGGGCGATATCGGGGCTACACGAGGTGAGCAAGGGTTCGGTCTGGTTCGAGGGACGCGACATCACCGACACGAAGGCTCACAAACGGGTGCTTGACGGCCTGATCCAGGCCCCAGAAGGCCGTGGGGTGTTCCCCGGTATGACAGTCACCGAGAACCTCGAAATGGGCTGTTACGGCAGGAAGTTTCCTTCGAAGGCGGAGCACCGCGCCAAGCTGGATTGGGTGTTGGGAACCTTTCCGCGGTTGGCGGAGAGGCGAAGCCAGGTCGGGGGGACCCTGTCGGGGGGCGAGCAGCAAATGCTCGCGATCGGGCGCGCACTGATGGCCCGGCCGCAGGTGTTGTTACTCGACGAGCCGTCAATGGGACTGGCGCCGATGGTAATTCAGCAGATTTTCCGCATCATTTCAGACATCAACCAGCAAGGCACTACGGTGCTGCTGGTCGAACAGAACGCTCAACAGGCGTTAAGCAGATCTGATCGCGCCTACATCCTCGAGACCGGCACCATCACGCGCGAAGGGCCTGCCCGAGAGCTACTCGACGACGACAGTGTCCGTGCCGCGTATCTCGGCGTTGCCTGATCGGGTGACCGGTACGTCTGGGCATCGAAGTGGATCACGGCAACGGCGCCTAGTAAGCTTGGCAACCGCTGTCGGGTGCGTCGTGCTGATCGCCTTGGCGAGTGTACTGATCGTTCATCTCGAGGGCCGTGGCTACCATGTTGTCGCGCAAGCCCAGATCACTTCGGACGGAACGGTTGTCGCAGCCGAGGAGCGTAAGCCGGCCAACCCCGCGGGCAGTGGCAACGCGGTGTGCCCGCCATTGTCCATCGCCCTAGTAGGCGCGATAACGGGGCCGGACGTCGAGGCCGGAATGAACACTGAGCACGGCGTGCGCCTGGCAGTCGACGCACACAACGCGGCCAATCCCGGTTGCCAAGTTCAGATCAAAGAATTCGACACGGGCGACGACCCGGCGCGGATGACGCAGTTGGCGCCCCAAATCATCGCCGACGCGTACACCGTCGGGGTGATCGGTCCTACGTTTTCCGGCGCGACGGAGGTGACCGGTGCGTTTTTCGAGGAAAACGGAATACCTGCCGCGACAGCGTCGGCCTCGAAAAGCACTCTGTCGGAACAAGGGCGGCAGACGTTCTTTCGCGCGGTTGCCAGTGATGAATCCCAAGGCCGCGCTGTGGCGAATTACCTCAAGAACACCCTCCAGGCCAAAGCAGTGTGTGTGATCGATGGTGGCGACCAGTACGGGATCGCGGTCGCCGAGGCCGCCATGGCGACGTTGGGAGCCCTTGCTCCGCTCAGTTGTCGAGCGTCAATTGCGCCTGGCGGCAGGGAGATTACGCAAGTCCTCAAGCACATCAAGATGGCCGCACCGGATGTCGTGCTGCGTGCCGGGTCCTATGCCGGAGCGCCGGAAATCGCCCGACAGCTGCGCGACGGTGGCGTAAGGGCAACGCTCGTATCGGCTCAGGGCATCGCCGAGGGGGTGTTCTCTGCCCACACCGACGACGCTGCAAGAGGCGCTTTGGTGTCATGCCCGTGCGGTCCGGCCCCAGAGTGGTTTGTCAGAGAATACCGGTCGAAATTCGGCGAAGCCCCAGGTGCCTACAGCGCCGAAGGGTATGACCTTGCGACCATCATGCTCGCCGGCATCGACGCCGGAAAGCTGGTGCGACCGCAGATGCTCGAATGGATGCGGAAATACGACGGACAGGGCGTAGCTCGTCGGTACCGGTGGACCGACACGGGGGAGCTGACGAACCCGACGATCTGGATCTACAAGGTGCAGTGAGCGCCTAGGTCAAGAGCGGTTTCAGGATCTGTGGATAGGTTCGGGTCTGTGGATAGATCGTGGTGAATTCAGTTGTGCGGCTTGTGGTATCGACACTTGTGGCCGGGCGATGTTGTCGGTGGGTGGCGGTAGGTTGCGGGTATGAGTTCGATCGCGTTCGAGGCGGCCAGCGCGGCGTGGGCGCAGTTGGCCGAGCAGGCCGGGGTGCCGGCCGTGTCGCGTACCAGCGCCCAGCACATCGAGTGGCTGCAGCGGGTGGAGACCGTGGCACGCTGCCTGCCCGCGTTGTGCCACGAGGCCATCAACGAACTGGCCGAACACGGCACCGTCGCCGAGGTGGGTGGGTCGGTGCGCGACGCGCTGGCCGACGCGCTGCGCATCACCCGCGGAGACGCCGCCCGCCGCATCGAGCAGGCCACCGACCTGGGACCGCGGCACACCCTGACCGGACAACCATTGCCACCCAGGCTGGAAGCCACCGCCGCCAGCCAAGCCGCCGGGGCGATCAGCGACCAGCACATCACCCAGATCCGCGGGTTCTTCACCCGGCTACCCCACTGGGTGGATGAAGCCACCCGCGTCGAGGCCGAACATCAGTTGGCGCAGATCGCCGCCGCGTATCGGCCCGATCAGCTGAAGAACTTCGCCGAACACCTGGAATCGGTGCTCAACCCCGACGGCACCTTCACCGACGCTGACCGCGCCCGCC
>JAVHWG010000402.1:0-5286 GCA_032159965.1 Mycobacterium sp. | reverse complement strand
TGGAGTGCTCGATCGCCGTCACGGGCTCGGCGGTGCAGTGGCTGCGGGACCAGCTCGGGATCATCAGCGGCGCTTCACAGAGCGAATCCCAGGCCCGGCAGGTCGAGGACAACGGCGGCGTGTACTTCGTGCCTGCGTTCTCCGGGCTGTTCGCGCCGTACTGGCGATCGGACGCCCGCGGCGCGATCGTCGGGCTGTCGCGCTACAACACGAACGCGCATCTGGCGCGCGCGACGCTGGAAGCAATCTGCTATCAGAGCCGCGACGTCGCCGATGCGATGGAGGCCGACTCCGGCGTGCGACTGGAGGAGCTCAAGGTCGACGGCGGAATCACCGCGAACGATCTGTGCATGCAAATTCAGGCCGACGTGCTGGGCGTCGACGTGGTGCGCCCGGTGGTGGCGGAGACGACGGCGCTGGGCGCTGCGTATGCGGCCGGCCTCGCCGTCGGTTTCTGGTCGGATCCCTCCGAGCTGGAGGCGAACTGGCAGGAAGACAAGCGCTGGACGCCCAATTGGAGCGAGGACCAGCGCGAGGCCGGGTACGCGGGCTGGAAGAAAGCCGTCGAGCGCACGCTGGACTGGGTGGACGTCTAGGTGATTTCGGCGCGCTTACGCTCGCCCAGCTTCGCTTATCGCGCCGAAATCGCTCGGGCTCAGCTCGATAGCGGCGACTGCCATGTTTTCCTCGAGGTGGCTCACCGATGAGGTACCCGGGATCAACAGCACGTTCGGAGCGACGGCCAGCGTCCACGCGAGGGCGATCTGGGCCGGCGTCCAACCGAGCTCTGCCGCTGCGCGCTTCACCACGGGGTTGCTGAGCACTGGGTTCTCCGGGTTGAACGCCGAGCCGAGCGGGAAGAACGGAACAAAGGAGATTCCGCGCTCGGTGCATAGGTCGAGTACCGGTTGTGACGTCCGGTCGACCAGGTTGTAGGCGTTCTGGACGGTGACGATCTCGGTGCGGTCCAACGCGATCCGCAGGTGTTCCACCCCGATGCTGGACAGCCCGATTCCGGCGATCAGCCCGTCGTCGCGGGCCTTGATCATGGCCGTCAGTTGACGGTCGAACAGCTCGCGGTCGAGTTCGGCGGCGGCGCCCGGGTCGTCGGTGTTGTGGATGCGCAGATTCACGGCCGCAAGTCGATCGCTTCCGAGGGTGCGCAGATTCTCTTCGATGTCGGCGCGCAGCTCGTCGGGCTGGGCGGCGGGAATCCACGCACCGGCGTCGTCTCGCCGCGCACCGACCTTGCTGACCAGCGCGAGGTCGTCCGGATAGGGATGGAGCGCCTCCCGGATCAACTCGTTGGCCACGTTCGGCCCGTAGAACTGCGCCGTGTCGATGTGATCGACACCGAGCTCGACGGCCCGGCGCAGCACGGCGATCGCCTGGTCGTGGTCCCGGGGCGGCCCGAACACCCCCGGGCCCGGCAGTTGCATCGCACCGAAACCGATGCGCTCGACAGAAAACGGTCCAAGCGGAAAGCGCTGCACGGTCACAACAGTACGACCGTGCAGCGCTGTCGCGCCTTTGCAATGACTTGGCCTACTCGGCTTCGCCCAGTACTCCGTAGATTTCGCGGCGCGCGTTGTTGACGATGTCGACGATGCGCTTCTGCTGATCCGCGGAACAGGCGTGTCCCGCCTGGAACACTGCGGCCATCAGCTGACCGGCAGCGGCACGCAGATTGACCTCGTTCGGGTCAGCGTCGTCGGTGATCTCCTCCCACGGCGGCGTCTGCGTCGTGGCGGTGGCCTCCCGACCCGCGTCCGTGAGCTCGAAGAGTTTCTTGCTGCCCTCCGACTCGGTGCCGACGATCAGTCCCTCGTCGACGAGGAGCTGCAGCGTCGGATACACCGAGCCCGGACTGGGGCGCCAGAGACCGTTACTGCGGTCGCTGATCTGCTGAATCATCTCGTAGCCGTGCATCGGCCGTTCCGCGAGCAGGGCAAGGATGGCTGCGCGGACGTCACCGCGTCGGCCACGACCACGACCCCGACCACGGCCACGCGGTCCACCGCGTCCGCCACCGGGCCCGAAGCCAGGACCGAAGCCGAAGCCGCCGCGACCGCCCGGACCGAACCCGGGTCCCCAGCCTCCCCCGGCAGCGGCGCTGGCACGGAGCTGGTCTTTGAGTTGTTCGCGCATCTCGCGCTTGGCTTCGCGGCGGGCGTGGTGCAAGGCACGCCGGCTGTGGGGGTCCATGGGGTCGAAGCCGAACCCGCTGACTTGTGGGCCGTCGTCCTGGCCCTCGAATGGGTTAGTCATGTGTGTGTCTCAATTCTGATTGTGGACGAAAGCGCCGTGTGCACTTCCGATGTCTCGACGATATATCGGAATGTATCGCGATGCAACCACTGATTTAGCGCGCATGCAGACCGCGGCATGACCGATACTTGTTTGGTGCCGCTCAACGATTTCGTGCGCCACGTCAACGACGTGCTCGTGCGGGCGAACACCCTCTTCGGTTCCGTAAGCTTCGCCGCGCCGGCGGCCGCCTCCGCAGAACGCCTCAGCCGCGCCGCGGACGCGCTCCGCCGCGAAATCGCACCTGACATGGCCGGCGCCGCCCTCGCCGGATACCGCGACTTCGCCCAGCAGAAAGCCGCCTCGTTGGAGCGTCTCGCAGACGCCGATGCAACGCTGAACGGGGTTCTGCATGACGCGGCCGAATCAGAGAACGCGGCTGCGGCCGCCTCGCACTCGACCGCCGCCACAGCCGCCGCGCACGCCCAACACGTCCGCCCGGAAGCGGCCGGTCCCACCGCGCAGCGCGCGGTCATCTCCGCACTGCAGTCCGAGGTGGAACGTCAGCAGGACCTGGTGCGGCGCCACCACCAGCACGCCGTCGCGCTCGCAGAGCAGGTGCGTTCGGTCGCGTACACCTGACCGGCCAATTGCCGCACAACGGGTCCCTAGCTGGGGGTTAGGCTCATCGGCACGAGGGGGTCAGCAATGGAAATCTGGCTGCAGCAACAGACAAGCGCCGTCATGACGGCCTTGGTCCACGCCCAGGCGCTCTACGGAAGCCCGGCGCCGGCGCAGCGGCCCGGCGGATTCGCTCCGCCGCCGGATCTCGAGGCCGATCTGGGCGGCGGGTCGATGTGAGCGGAGCATGACCCAGCCGGCACCGCCGTTTCTCGACACCGACGAACAGCTCAGCGGCCGCACCGTCGAAGCTGTTGCCGACCTGCACGACGAACTGCAGCGCCGCTACACCGGGCTCAACACCGCCGAAGCCCGGCTCGCCGAGGCGCTTCTCACCGCGCACGCCGCCAGCGAGGCGGGCCAGCGGCGGCTACAGGACATTCAGCAGCAACTGGTCGAAGCCATCAACAGCCCGGTCAACGCCCTGGACACCCCGGCAGGCGAGCGCCAATTCCTGTTATTTCTGCGGAGCAAGATCGCCGAGATTCGCCGCGTCGTCGACGACGGCGCGCTGGCAGCCCACGACCAATCTGAGGTGACGAGTGCGCTGGCGAACGACTATCTGAGTCCCGACGACCAGCCGGTGGTGCCACCGTCAGCAAACCCGCCGCCCGCATTCGCTTCGCCTGGCCCGCAGGCGGTGCCGACGCCACCAGGGCTCAGCGGGTTCCCATCGTCGCCACCGGCAATGCCGAGCGGAAGTGGTCTGTCCGGCGCGACAGCGCCATTGTCCGACCTGGCGTCGCTATTCACGGGCGACCACCTCGTGCCGCGCAGCGACGACGCCGACGCAAACGGCGAGGTCGGACGGCCCCGCGACGAGGAGCACAACGACGAGCACAACCAGCACGACGGGCATGACGACGGGCATGACAAGCACCAGGACGAGCCGAAAGACCGCGACGGCGCCCACGACGGCGACGATCAGGACGATCTGCACCATCGGGACGACGACGCACACCCCGCGGACCCCGATGACGCCCCGCCGGGCGACAGCGGGCCCGCCGAGACCCGGCCGGCGGACAGGTAGGCACGACGATGGCCGAACAGAACATCCGCATCACCCCGGATGTCTTGCGCCAGATGGCGGCCCACCACGACCGGATTGCCGACGACATCGCGGCCGCGCGATCGGCAGGACAGGAGATTCTGTCTGCCGTCGCGACACACGGCCCGATCATGCACACGTTCAAGGAGGCGGTCGGCGACGTGGTGGTCCGGCGCGATGCGGCGTTCGCCGCTCACGAGGCGGACCATCGTGCGGCTGCCGAAAAGCTGCGTGACGCCGCCGCGCGCTTTGGGATGCAGGAAGAGATCAACGCGGCGGAGTTGCGGTTTTGACCGAGGAATCGTTCACCGCATCCACACCGGACAACACTGTGTTCGTCCGGGTGGCCGCCGGCGGGCACACCCTCGGCGTGCAGATCGAACCTGGGGCGATGCACCTCGCGGCGCATCAGCTGGCGGAGCGGATCATGGCCTGCAACGACGTCGCGTACCTGAAGGGCCAGCTGGAGATTCGGGCGGAGCTGCACCGGGCCGCCATTCCCGTCGACGACATGCCCACCGAGCATGATCTCGCCGCCGCGGTCACCAAGCTGCGGGATTTGTAGGCGTCCATGCAACCAGCCCTGAGAATTCAGCCGTCGGGACTCGTGGCGGTCGCACGCACGCTGCGCGAAGCCGCGGCGCAGTTGGGCCTCGTCGACGCGCCTGAGCATCCACCGCTGGCGCGCGACCAGACATCGGTTGCGGCCGCGGCGCGTCTCAACACGTCCGCGTCGACCCTGCAGACCGCCGCGGCTCAGCAGGCGGCGGGGCTGGTCGGCACCGCACACCAGTTCGCGGCGATCGCGGCGGCCTTCACCGAGCAGGAGTCGCTCAACGCTTCGGCAGTGCGCAACCTGGCGTCATCGCATGCGGTCACACCTATTGATGTCGGGGACCCGCCGCCGCCGATGCCCGCTGACAACGCCCCACCTATCCCCCCGCCGGTCGTACTCGATGGCGAAACGGCCTCGCGCCAACTGCACGCCGGGTCGTCATCAGCCGGAGATGCTTTCATCCAACGCTGCCGCGCCGCGTCGGCCGCGGCCACGACCACCCTCGCCGTCGTGCTCGACGCGCTTCCCGTGCTTCCGGAACTCTGGAGCAGCCCCGCAGGGGTCGAGGCGACAACGGCGCGGCTCGCACAGCACGCGGCAGCTATCGCGGCGGTCGGCGCGCGCGCAGCAGCCCTGGCCGACCAGGCCGACTCGCACTCGCGGGCCTATCGCAGTGCAGTCGCCGCGACACCCCCGCCCGAAGAATTCGAGACCGCCCGTGCGCAATTGGCCGCTGCAGTCAGGGCCAACGCCG
>JAVHWG010000397.1:0-9042 GCA_032159965.1 Mycobacterium sp. | reverse complement strand
GATACGCGGCGGCGATCTGCGCCAACTGCCGTTCGGCCTCGACGCGGGTGGCTTCATCCACCCAGTGGGGTAGCCGGGTGAAGAACCCGCGGATCTGGGTGATGTGCTGGTCGCTGATCGCCCCGGCGGCTTGTCCGGCGGCGGTGGCTTCCAGCCTGGGTGGCAGTGGTTCCCCGGTCAGGGTGTGCCGCGGCCCCAGATCGGTGGCCTGCTCGATGCGGCGGGCGGCGTCTCCGCGGGTGATGCGCAGCGCGTCGGCCAGCGCGTCGCGCACCGACCCACCCAACTCGGCGACGGTGCCGTGTTCGGCCAGTTCGTTGATGGCCTCGTGGCACAGCGCGGGCAGGCAGCGTGCCACGGTTTCCACCCGCTGCAGCCACTGGATGTGTTGGGCGCTGGTACGCGACTCGGCCGGCACATCGGCGTGCTCGGCCAACTCCGCCCACGCCGCGCTGGCCGCCTCGAACGCGATCGAACTCATGTTCGAACAATAACTCCGCAGGCCGATACGAGTGGTTCGGGCCGAATCCTCCAACGCGCGTCACCAGCGCTAATGCGAGAAGTTATCCACAGATGCGATTTCATTCACAAGGGGCACAGCCCGCTCCATCGGTCACAGCAAAACTTAGTTTGGCTTATCAGCAGGTAACATAAGGATGAATCATTCGTTGACGAAAGCTGGCGAGAGGCTCATGACCAGGCAAAACACGGTCGTGGAAACGACCTACGGCCCCGTCCGAGGCGCTGACCGCGGACAGGTCAAAGTCTGGCGAGGCATCAGGTACGCCGCCGCCCCCGTCGGCGACCTGCGCTGGCGCGCGCCGCAGCCACCCGAGAAGTGGACAGAAGTGGCCGACGCGACGCGCCACGGACCGGCATGCCCCCAGCCATCCGTGCCGGTTGTCCAGCTGGACCTCGGCGCCGGCCAAGACGAAGACTGCCTGTTCCTCAACATCGTCGCGTCCAGCGAGCCGGGGGATCGCAAGCCCGTCCTGGTGTGGCTGCACGGCGGTGCATATGTCCTGGGGTCCGGCAGCCAGCCGCTGTATGACGGAGCCGCACTCGCTTCACGCGGCGACGCGGTGATCGTGACCATCAACTACCGCCTCAATGCTTTTGGATTCCTCGATCTGTCGGCCTACAGCAATTCGCGCCGGCGTTTCGACACGAATATTGGCCTGCGCGACGCTATTTCAGCTCTGGAGTGGGTTCGCGACAACATCGCCGCCTTCGGCGGTGACCCTGAGCGGGTAACGCTGTTCGGCGAGTCCGCGGGCGGCGGAATGGTCACCACGTTGCTGACCAGCCCGGCCGCCGAGGGGTTGTTCAGCGGCGCGATCGCGCAAAGTTCGCCTGCCACTTCAGTTTACGACACGTCACGCGCGCAGCGTGTAGCAGCGCTGTACCTCGACAAGCTGGGAATCGATGCCGCTGACATCGACCGGCTCGGCGATGTGCCCGCCGCAGAACTCGTCGCCGCGTCACAAGAGTTGTTCGAGTCGGTGCCACTGACGACTCCTGGCACTATCGCCTTCGCGCCGATCATCGACGGCGACCTGGTGCCCGACCATCCGGTGAAGCTCGCCCGCGAGGGACGGTCGCATCCCGTGCCTCTGATCCTCGGGACGAACAAGCACGAGGCCGCGCTATTCCGGTGGATGAAGTCGCCGTTGATGCCGATCACACCCCCTGCGATCAAAGCGATGTTCGCCGAGATCGCCGCGGAGCAGCCGGGACTGGTGCTTCCCACCGAGGAGCAGATCGGCTCCACATACGCCGATATGCGGGTGAAGGCCCGGGGCATGGGTGTTGCCCGCGACCTCGGCTTCCGCATGCCTTCGCTCTGGCTGGCCGAGGGGCACCGTGCGGTCGCGCCTGTTTACCTGTACCGCTTCGACTTCGGAACGCCGATGCTGCGTCTTCTCGGGATCGCCGCTACGCATGCGATGGAATTGCCCTTCGTCTGGGGCAATTTGAAGATGGGGCCGAAGGATCCCACGTTCAAGCTGGGCGGGCTCAGAGCGGGTCGGGAAGTGTCGGCACGGATGCAGGCGCGCTGGTTGAACTTCGCCGATCAGGGCAAGCCGTTAGGGCTGCCGGACGAACCCACGTGGACTCCATATCAGGACTCCGACCGTGCGACGTTGGTGATCGACCGGACCGACACCGTTGTCAACGACCTCGACCGCGATATCCGCGCAATGTGGGGCGATGACGTCCTGAGTTTCCGCTGAGACGGCAGCAACGGCCAAATCAGGCGCTGAAGTTAAGCTGGCCCGGGAGGTGACCAGTGGAGCGGATTGCGGCTTTTCTCGACGTGCTGCCCCCGCAGATGCGTGACCCGGTGCTATTCGCGATTCCGTTCTTCCTGCTGCTCCTCATCCTCGAATGGACGGCGGCCCGGAAACTCGAGCACGTCGAATCCGAAAAGCGGCCGGCGTCCGGGGCATTCCAGGCCCGCGATGCCTGGGCGAGCATCTCGATGGGCCTGGTCTCGGTGGCCACCACCGCGGCGTGGAAGTTCGCTGCGCTTCTGGGCTACGCGGCGATTTGGTCCTACCTCGCGCCATGGCAGCTGTCGTCTCGGGAGTGGTACACCTGGGTGATCGCCCTCGTCGGGGTTGACCTGCTCTTCTACACGTATCACCGGATCGCGCACCGGGTCCGGCTGATATGGGCCACCCACCAGGCGCACCACTCCAGCGAATACTTCAACTTTGCGACGGCGCTACGCCAGAAGTGGAACAACAGCGGCGAGATCCTGATCTGGGTTCCGTTGCCGCTCTTGGGTGTTCCACCCTGGATGGTATTCGCCAGCTTCTCGGTGAACCTGATTTATCAGTTCTGGGTGCACACCGAGCGCATCGACAAGCTCTGGCGGCCGATCGAATTCGTCTTCAACACCCCATCGCACCATCGGGTGCACCACGGCATGGATTCCGAATACCTGGACAAGAACTACGCCGGCATTTTCATCATCTGGGACCGCGTTTTCGGCTCATTTCAACCGGAGCTGTCCCGCCCGCACTACGGATTGACCAAGCCCGTCGACACCTTCAACATCTGGAAACTGCAGACCCGGGAATACGTGGCAATCGCGCGCGACGTCCGTAGCGCCCACCGCTGGCGAGACCGCCTCGGCTACGTTTTCGGACCACCGGGCTGGGAGCCGTCGACGCCCGTGCGGCGTGAGGTTTCCGCCTCGGCCGCGGCGCTGTGACTTGCTCTTGCTAACGCTGGAGCGTTATTCGCCGATATGCGTGTCAACGGAGTACACCGGGGTATGAACAGGTAGCCACGACGAACAGTCGGCGCGCCTGCCCGCCCGCCGGTAATGTGCGCAACCGGGCCGCAAGTCGAGGCCCTCGACTGATCGGAGTTGACGGGTGCAGCGAATCATCGTGCGCCTTCTCGCCGCCACCGTGGTCGCGGCGGGTGCAGCCGCCGTGCCGGCACCGCCGGTCGCGCACGCCAGCCCGGTCCCGGTGTTTCCCGGAATGGAGATCCGCCAGAACACGAACCTGTGCACTCTGGGTTTCGTCGATCCCGCGCTGCGAATCGCGGTCACCGCGGGGCACTGCCGCGGCAATGGCGCCGTCACCGACAAGGACGGCAACGCCATCGGCGGCCTGGCGATGTACCGCGACAACACCCCAAATGGATCGACGGTCTCCACCAACGACTCGATCAACGACTACGAGGGAATCAGCCTGGCCGGTGACGTCATCCCCAGCAATGTGCTGCCGGGAGGACGTCCACTGGTTTCCGACCCCGGCGTCTCGATCCAGAAGGGGCAGACGGTATGCCACTTCGGCGTCGCCACCGGCGAGACGTGCGGCACGGTGGAGGCGGTGAACAACGGCTGGTTCACGATGGCTCACGGCGTCGTCAGCCAGCAGGGTGATTCCGGCGGCCCGGTCTACATCACGACCGACGACGGCCGCGCGGTCATCGTCGGCGTGTTCAACAGCACGTGGGGCGACTTCCCGGCAGCGGTGTCCTGGAACGCGATCCGCCAGCAGATCTCCGAGGACGTGAACAACGCGCCGGCCGCAACGATCGAGCGACAGGCCTGGCAGACGAAACCGTCCTGATCGCGGGACCAAACTAGAACGTGTTCCACCGGAGGGATATCCTCCGAGGCGATGAGTTCCCCTGTCCGAACACCTGTCCAGATCGCCTGGGTGACCCCCGACATCGGCGCCACTGAGACTGCGTTAACCGCGCTCCTGGGCGCGAAGAAGTGGGTGCGCATCCCGGAGGTGCACTTCGCGCCGGAGACGTGCACGTATCGCGGCGAACCCGCGGACTTCGTTGCCGACATATCGCTGAGCTATGCCGGCGACATGCAGCTCGAGCTGATCGCGCCGCGCTCCGGTGAGAGTATCTACAGCGAGTTCCTGCGCGACCGCGGGGCCGGACTGCACCATGTCTGCATCCGGGCCGACAGCTCCGAAGGGCTGACACAGGCGATCGAGCAGGCTGCGGCGAACGGCGCGATTCCCGTGATGCAGGGCGTCATGCCCGGCGGGACGGAGTTCGCCTACGTGTCGGCGGCCGATTCCGGTGTGCCGTATCTGGAGATCGCGTTCATTCCGCCCGAGATGACCGCGTTCTTCGACTACATCAAGCAGGAGCAGAAGTGACAACCGATATCCCGACGACGGTCCGCGCGGCCGATGTCCAAGACTGGTCCGACGACGTCGACGTGATCGTGATCGGCTTCGGCATCGCCGGGGGATGCGCCGCGGTGAGCGCGGCCGCGGCGGGTGCGCGCGTCCTGGTGCTCGAGCGAGCAGCGGCGGCGGGTGGGACCAGTTCGATGGCAGGCGGCCACTTCTACCTCGGGGGTGGCACCGCCGTGCAAGAGGCAACCGGACACACCGACAGTCCTGAGGAAATGTACAAGTACCTCGTCGCCGCGGCTCGCGAGCCCGATCACGAGAAGATCCGCGCCTATAGCGATGGCAGCGTCGAGCACTTCAATTGGTTGGAGGACTTGGGTTTTCAGTTCGAGCGGAGCTTCTATCCCGGCAAGGTCGTCGTCCCACCGGGCACCGAGGGCCTGTCGTACACGGGCAACGAGAGGGTCTGGCCGTTCTGCGAGCAGGCCGAGCCCGCGCCACGCGGACATTCGGTGCCGGTGCCAGGCGAGCTCGGTGGCGCGGCAATGGTCATCGATCTGCTAGTGAAACGCGCCGACGACCTCGGAGTGCACATTCGGTACGAGACGGGTGTCACCAACCTGGTGGTCGACGACGACGCGGTGGTCGGTGTCACGTGGAAGCGTTTCACCGAAACCGGTGCGGCCAAAGCGAACTCGGTGATCATCGCCGCGGGCGGCTTCGCGATGAACCCGGACATGGTCGCTGAACACACTCCCGCTCTCGCCCAGGAGCGGCGCACCAAGCACCACGGCACAGTCGCTCCCTACATCCTGGGAAACCCCCACGACGACGGGTTGGGCATTCGGTTGGGCGTCTCGGCGGGCGGGGTCGCGAAGGATATGGACCAGCTGTTCATCACCGCCGCGGCGTACCCGCCCGAGATCCTGCTCACCGGCGTGATCGTCAACAAAGAAGGGGAGCGCTTCGTCGCCGAAGACTCCTATCACTCCAGGACGTCGGCGTTCGTACTCGAGCAGCCTGACCAGACCGCGTACCTGATCGTCGACGAAGCCCACATGCAGATGCCGGAGATGCCGCTGATCAAGTTCCTCGACGGCTACGAGACTGTCGCTGAGCTGGAAACCGCGCTGGGGATACCGGCAGGGAAGCTCGCCGCGACGCTGGACCGCTACAACGAAAACGCTGCGACAGGGGCCGACCCGGACTTCCATAAGCAGCCGGAGTATGTTGCCGCACAAGATAATGGACCGTGGGCCGTATTCGATCTGTCACTCGGTCGTGCGATGTATTCGGGGTTCACCATGGGTGGTCTCGCCGTCTCCGTCGACGGGGAGGTGCTTCGGGGAGACGGCGGAACCATCCGTGGTCTCTACGCCGCCGGCGCATGCGCCTCGAATATCGCTCAGGACGGCAAGGGATACGCCAGCGGGACTCAACTGGGTGAGGGATCGTTCTTCGGTCGTCGGGCCGGAGAACATGCTGCGCGGGCACTGGGCTAGGCCGAAGCCAACACTGGACCGACCGTCCAGTCGCCGTCGCCCAGCAGGCGCAGCGCGATCGTGTGATGTTGCTCCACGGCGGGGCGGTGGCTGATGCTCACCACGATGCAGTCGGGCAGCTCCCTGCGGAGAAGTTGGTACACGGTCATTTCCAGACCTTCGTCGAGTGCGGAGGTCGCCTCGTCGACGAAGACCGCCTTCGGCCTCGTCAACACGATGCGCGCGAACGCCACTCGTTGCTGTTCACCTGGGGACAGGATCTTCACCCAGTCCTGCACCTCGTCGAGGCGCGCCACGAGATGGGGGAGCGCGACCTTGACCAGCACATCCTGGATCTGGTCATCCGGAACCTCGCCCGCCGCGCAGGGATAGGAGACCACAGCACGCAGGTCGCCGAGCGGCACATACGGAAGCTGAGAGAGGAACATCGTCTCGTTCTCGCCGCCGGGACAACGCATCGTGCCCGTCGCGAAGGGCCAGAGCTGTGCGAGGCTCCGCAAAAGGGTGGTCTTGCCACTTCCTGAGCGCCCCGTGACCACCAGCCGGTCACCGGCCGACAAGCTCAGGTCCAGCGGCGCAACCAACTGCAGCCCGGCTGGGGTGGACACCTCGATGTCCTCGAGTGCGACGATGTGACCTTCGGAGTCTTCGACTGTGACAGAGGGCAATTCACGGGCACGGTCGTCAGCCTCGATCAGGCCATGGAGTCGAATGATCGACGCCCGGAACGCCGCGAAGCGGTCGTAGGCGTTCCGGAAGAACGACAGCGAATCGCTGATGTTGCCGAACGCTGACGCGGTCTGCGTCACGTCGCCGAAACTGATCTCCCCGGCGAACATCCTCGGGCCCTGGACAAGCCAGGGCAACGGGACGATCGCCTGGCTCATCGAGTAGTTCCAGCCCGAAAGTCCCACCGTGCGAAGCACATAGCGGCGGTAGTTGCCGATGATCGGCGCGAAGCGGCTCTGTAGTTGCACCTGTTCTGCGCGCTCACCACGGTAGAAGCCCACCGCTTCCGCGGCGTCGCGCAAACGGACCAGCGCATACCGGAAGGCTGCGTTCAGCTTTTCGTTGAGGAAGCTGTAATGGATCAGCGGCCGACCGATCCAGATGGTGATGAGCGTAGCGATCACCACGTAGACGATGACGGTCCAGAACATCGCCCTGGGCATGGTGATGCCGAAATACGTGAGTGGACCTGACAGATCCCACAGGATCGTGGCGAAGGAGGCGACCGAGATCACCGCGTGGATGGCCCCGAACAGCAATGTGCTCTGCGAGTTGTTGGCCGGTTCGTTCGGTGTGCCACCGGCGCCTGCGGTGAAGACGTCGACGTCCTGCTGGATGCGCTGGTCCGGGTTGTCGATGGTGTCGTCGATGAAGCGGCCGCGGTAGTAGGCGCGCCCGTCCAGCCAGTTGTCGGTGAGTCGAGCCGTCAGCCAGATGCGCCATCGGATGATGAATTGCTGCGTCAGGTAGATGTCCAACACCAGTCGGGCGATCCACAGGCCGGCCAGCAACGAGAAGATGCCGAGCGACACGTAGAAACCGTGAATTCCCGAATCACGGACCACGCTGCCCGGTGGCCCCGCGAATGCCTTCTGCAGGCTGGTGTAGAGGTCATTGGAGAAGTAGCTGAGCAGCACGTCGAGGCGCACGCCCACGACCACCGACAGCAGCAGCACCCCGAGCATTGCCCACACCCGAACGGAGTCGCGGCCTACGAAATAGCCGCGCGTGATTCGCCAGTACTGACCTCCCCACTGTGCGAAGTAGCGCAGCCCGACGAGCACGAGCACCACGACGATCGCACTGATTGCCCACGCCGCCGCAATCCAGATCAGCGAATCGACCGGCGCCGCAGACCAGTCGATGATCGGCTTGAAAGGTTTCGTATTCATCCGGACTCCTTGCTTCTGAAGGCGAAAGCTACCGGAGCAAACGGATTCCAGCGGGCACTCAGCGTTTAGGCTGACCGCCATGAGCACCGACGCCCAGGATGACGTTCTTCACGCGAGCGCTCATCCAGTCCACGCAGGACGCCTCATCGCACGCCGCCTCAAAGCCAGTGGCATCGACACCGTGTTCACGCTGTCCGGCGGTCACCTGTTCTCGTTCTACGACGGTTGCCGCAGTGAGGGAATCCGGTTGGTGGACACCCGGCACGAGCAGACTGCCGCATTTGCCGCTGAGGGGTGGTCGAAGGTGACCCGCGTTCCCGGCGTGGCAGCGCTCACCGCCGGTCCCGGCGTCACGAACGGGATGAGCGCGATGGGGGCGGCCCAGCAGAACCAGTCGCCCCTGGTGATCCTCGGCGGGCGGGCGCCCGCGCTCCGGTGGGGTCAAGGGTCACTGCAGGAGATCGACCACGTGCCGTTCGTCGCCCCGCTGGCGCGGTTCGCCGCGACTGCGACGTCGCCGGAATCGGCCGCGACACTCATCGACGACGCGCTGCGGGCCGCGGTCTGCGCGCCATCGGGCGTGGCCTTCGTCGACGTCCCGATGGATCACGCGTTCTCCGAGGCAACGGATTCCGGACTGCCCGGGGCACTGGGCGACCTACCGACGGGACCGACTGTCGATGCCGCCTCGTTGGAGCTGGCAGCGGACCTGCTGGCGAAGGCGAAGCGTCCGGTGATCATGGCGGGCACCAACGTGTGGTGGGGCCGTGCCGAGGCGGCGCTGTTGCGGCTGGCCGAGCGCGGCCGAATCCCCGTGCTGATGAATGGCATGGCACGAGGTGTGGTCCCCGCTGATCACGAACTGGCGTTCTCGCGCGCGAGATCCCGCGCGTTGAAGGAGGCCGACGTCGCTCTCGTGGTCGGTGTGCCGATGGACTTCCGGTTGGGATTCGGAGGCGTGTTCGGCGCCGAGACGCATCTGGTGGTCGCCGACCGCGTGGAACCTCAGCGTCG
>JAVHWG010000611.1:0-3233 GCA_032159965.1 Mycobacterium sp. | reverse complement strand
CTGGTGTGCCCGTATCACCACCGGCTGCACCATCGAGGCGTCATCCAAATCACCGGACCCGCAGACGATCTCAGAGTCACCGACAGCTCCGGCCAACCACTCAGCGCAGGATCGCTCGCACGCCCGCCGAACCGTCCCCCACCCGCGGTGGCACCCAGTCCCGGTCCCACCGGCGAACGCGCCGACTGGTGGTGGTACCAACCCTTCCAAGCAAATCCGCCACCCACACTCAACTAGTCGCCAGGCGCGCTAGAGCGTCTCCTCGAGCTCTCCGAGCCTGTCGGTGAGGCGCAGGTTCTCGGAGTAGTCCACCGGGCAGGAGATGATGGACACGCCGTCGTCGTCGAGAGCCTTCTTCAGCGCCGGCAGCAGCTCGTCTGCACTTGTGATGCGATACCCCTTGGCGCCGAAGCTTTCCGCGAACTTCACCACGTCAGGGTTGGTGAAGTCCACGTAGTAATGGTCACCGAGTTCGAGATCCATCTTCCACTCAATGAGCCCGTAACCGCAGTCCTCCCAGATGAGCACCACCAACGGAATCTTCTCCCGAACGGCGGTTTCGATCTCCTGCGCGTTCATCAGGAATGCACCGTCGCCCATGGACGCCAACACCTTGACGTCCGGGCGCGCGAGCTTCACACCGAGCGCACCCGGCAGCGAAAACCCCATGGTGGAAAGGCCGTTCGAGATCAAGCAGGTGTTCGGCTCATACGTGGGATACAGGCGGGCCATCCACATCTTGATCGCCCCGGTGTCCACCAGCACGACGTCGTCGCGGCCCAGCGCCGCGCGGGTGTCGGCGACAATCCGCTGGGGTGCGAGCGGGAAGCGCGAATCCTCTTGTCCGCGTTTCAGTTCCTCGGCGATGAGGTCCGCCATCGGCGCAGCGTCCTCGGGTGTGTACTGCTGACCGTCCAGCGCCTCCGTCAGCGCATCGAGCGATACGCTGATGTCTCCGATGATGCCGACGTCGACGCCGTAGTTCACGTCGACCTCGGCCGGGAATCGGTGCACGTGGATGATCTGCTTGTCCGCCTTGGGATTGATCTTGACCGGATCGAATTCCTGCAGTTCGTAGCCGACGGCGATCACCACGTCGGCGTTGTCGAATCCGAAGTTCGCGTAGTCATGTCGCATGAACCCGATCGTGCCCATGCTGTTGGGATGGTCGTCGGGCATCACGCCCTTGCCGTGGAAGGTGTTCGCGACGGGAACTCCCAGCACCTCTGCCAGCCGGACGAGTGCTTCGGTGGCGTGGGCGCGTGCCGCGCCGTGGCCCGCCAGCACCACAGGACGCTTGGCATCCCGCAGCAGGGTCGCGGCGCGCTCCACTTGGCTCGGTGACGGCGCGTCCGGCCGCACGACGTTGCGCCGGAGCGGCTGTAGGCCGTAGTCGTCCTCGTCGGCGTCAATCTGTTCAGGAATGGCCAGATACACCGCGCCGGGCCGCTCGGACTCGGCGGTCTTGAACGCCTTGCGGAACATCTCGGGTATCGCGCGCGTCGTGGGCACACCGTCGGCCCACAGCGTGATGGGACGGAACATCGAGGTGAGGTTGACGTACTGGTGCGACTCCTTGTATTCGCGATCGGCTCCGACCTGCGCCGAGATCGCGACCAGGGGTGTGCTGTTGGTGGTCGCGTCGGCGACACCGAGCTGCATGTTGATGGCGCCCGGTCCCAGCGTGCTCGACACCACTGCTGCGCGCCCCGTGACGCGGCCGTACATCTCGGCCATGAACGACGCGCCCTGCTCGTGCCGGGTCAGCACATAGCGAATCGACGACGCTGCCAGCGCCTTGACGAAGTGGATGTTCTCCTCGCCCGGAATCCCGAAGACAACCTCGACCCCGTCCGATTCCAGGCACTTCACCATCAACTCAGCGGCGGTCGTCATGAATCCCCTCCATCAGCAGTTACTTAACAGTTCCCGACCCGAACAGTACGAAACCCCTCGAGGCGACGCAGCAGCGGCCGTCTGTGACGATGGGCGGGTGGCAGCATCGATCGACCAGCCCGTTCTCGATGCCATCGACGCCGTCCTCGCTGGCGTGGACGAGGAGCTGAGCGCGAAGTATCCCGGCGACGCCGCCAACCCCCAGCCCGTTCACACGGTGTACGTCAGCGCGGCCGACGCCACAGGGTCCACACCCGCCGAGTGGGGCGCAAGAGCCATCGAACTGCTCGACCGACATGTCGGCGTGCTCGGCGAGTTGGCCGACGACGCAGTGTTGGGACTTGTGCGCCGGCGCCTGCTCACCGCACCGGTCCAGGACCTGCGGATCGACTTCGAGGACGGATACGGGCGTCGCGACGACGAGACCGAGGACCGCGACGCCGCGAAGGCGGGCCAGATCCTGGCAGCACACACGCTCGACATGTGCGGGATTCGGATCAAGGGCCTGACGATGGCGGAGCGCCGACGCGCCGTGCGCACCCTCGAGATGGTGCTCGACGGCGCCGGCGGTGTGCCCGCCGGATTTGTGTTCACGGTCCCAAAACTGCGCGCCGCACAGCAGGTTGACGCTGCCGTCCTGCTGTGTGAGGCATTGGAGCAGGCGCACGGGCTACCTCCGCGCGCGCTGCGCTTCGAGCTGCAGATCGAAAGCCCGCAGGCGATCATCGGACCGGACGGCACCGCGACCGTCGCGGCCGCAATCCACCACTCCGATGGCCGCTGCACCGGATTGCATTACGGCACATACGACTACAGCGCCGCCTGCGGCATCGCTCCACAGCATCAGGCGCTCGACCATCCCGTCGCCGACCACGCGAAAGCGGTGATGCTGGCCGCCGCGGCGCAGACGGGCGTGCGGGTCGCCGACGGCTCGACACAGGTGACGCCCTCGGGGACTGAGGAACAAGTGGTGCAAGCGATCCGGCGGCACCACCATCTGGTGACGAGGTCGTTGGAGCGCGGCTACTACCAGGGCTGGGACACGCATCCGGGGCACCTGGTCACGCGCTGGCTGGCGACGTTCACGTTCTTCCGGACGGCGTTGTCCGCAGCGGGCCCTCGCCTGCAGGCCTATCTGGACCGGCGCGGCGGTGCGGTCGTGGACGAACCCGCCACCGCGGAGGCTCTGGCGTCGGTGGTGCTGCGCGGCTTGCATTGCGGGGCATTCACCTCCGACGAGGTACTCCTCGCCGCCCCGTCGGCGACCGTGCAGGTCCTTCGTCAACTCAAGAGACGGACGCTGCCATGACGGACCCCCTGCCGGACTTCACCTGGCT
>JAVHWG010000383.1:0-4650 GCA_032159965.1 Mycobacterium sp. | reverse complement strand
ATCGTCGGCGTGCCTGAGAATGCTCGTTCGCATCCGATCGACAGCGTCGGAGACCGCCGCGAACTCGCTCGGGCCGGCCTCGGTGATCGGGTGCTGGTAGGCACCCGAAGCGACCGTGTTCACATCATCGAGCAGGACACGCGCCGGCCCAACCAGCGTCCGTCGCAGCCCAAGGGCTCCGAGTCCGGCCACGAGCACCGTGACCCCGACCGCGATTGCAGTGACCACGTTGGCCTGCGACTGCTCCTCCTGGACCCTGTTCAGCTGGTCGGACTCCATCTCGCGGGTGTGGGCGTCGATGGTTGACATCCGAGACCGCACGACGTCGAACAGCGACGAGGTTGCGGCGATGTCGCGGAGCAACGCCGGCGCCGGGATGGGCCCCAGCTGACGAGCCGCAATCTGCGTTTCGACCGCTGTCGTCCGCCACCGGTCCGCGGCCGTGCTCAGAGCGGCGAGCAGCGCGGTGATCGTCGTGTCGCCCGGCAACAGCCGCGCGAGCTTGGCCTGAGCTTGGGCGGCGGCCCGCTGGCCGGTCTCATACCTCTGATGGAAGGCGCTGTTGCCGGTCAGTAGGTAACCGAGTACGCCCGCGCCCTGGTCGGTGTAACCCTGTCGAAGCGCTCCGGCCGCGTCACGCGCCGGTACCCATCGGGACTGCAGCCGATCAATGGACGATCCGACCTCGGCCCGCGAGTACACCGCGGTCGCCGCCCCGAACCCGACCAGCAACACCAGCATGCCGACAATCACCTGCACGGTGCCGATGGCCGTATACCGGCGCGATCTCCGCCCCCGCATCGAGCCCGAGAGCGGCGGCGGGTCTTCCCAACTGCTCCGCACGCCCCGCTCAGATGATGTCACCCTGTCTCCCGACTGCTCCGCGACCGTGACCACCGGCTGGACGCAAGATCACCCGGCATCGTCAAACCGAATGTGACCCTAACGTCGCCATAAGTCGGCCACTTCGGAGGCACGGCATTTCCCAAGCACCGCGCGCACTCGGATGTACGCCGCGGCCGGTCAGGGAAAGCTGACGACGGTGACGGGGACGTCCGGGTTCGCGAGGGTCGAGGAGCCGCCGGTGTCGTTGACGACGTTGAGGATGCCGCCCTTCCCGTTGTTCGGGTCCAGGAACACCGTGAGCAGGTCGTGGAGCTGGGCACCCGAGTTGTTGGGCACTTCGTACGCGTGCGCGGCGAAGATGTCCACGCCCTGGTTGAAGAAGCTGTAGGTCCCCATGCCGTATCCGGTGAAGTGCTCGGCGCCGGGAGCGACCTTGACTGCGGCGTATCCAAGGGTGCCAGGGCTGGACATCCACGCCGCCTGGTTCGGCGGATCGTAAGGCATCTCGCTCTGGAAGAAGACGTCCGTGCCGTTCGCTCCGTTCCAGATGACTTGGAACTTCTGGTAGTGCTCGACGAACAGCCCGGTGGCGGTGACGTCGTCGCCGTTGACGACCACGCCGGTGTCGGCGGTGTTCTGCGTCCACCCGACGCCGCTACCGTGATCGGCTCGCCAGGCCCAGATGTCGTCGAGCACGACGTGGTCGCTGTTGACCTCGAGGCTCACGTCGGCCTGGCCGGCGTGGGGTCCGCCGACGCGGAAGAACACGTCCTGCAGGGCGGTCGGGTCGGACGGGTCACTCCAGCCGTTGTGGTCACGTACGGCTCCGTTGGCCCCGTGCGTTGTGCCGACCTTCAGCAGGGTCGGCGACACGGTCGGACCGGCGTCGATGATCAGGCCCGCGACGTCGACACCCGGGACGTCCGCCACGCTCATCGCCACGGCTCCGTCCAACGCAGTGAGGGTGGCGAATCCCAGTCCCAGGACGACCGTGTCGGCGCGCTTGATCTTGATCGTTCGGTCGACGTCGTACACACCGGGTGTGAGCAGGAGATTCCGGCCACTCGCGAGCTGGGCGTTGATCGTCTGGACCGAGTCGGACGGCTTGGCGATGAAGAAGTCCGACAACGGGATCGATCGCCCCGGTGTGGGTCCGGCGGACCAGCTGTCACCGGCGGAGTTCTGCTGCGCTGCCGGGACGAACACGCGATAGCGCCCCCTGCCGTCGACGTAGAGGTACGGCGTCTCACGGCTCACCGGAGTAGTAGCGACGGTCGTGTACGGCCCTCCGCAGCTGGCCTGCGCCGGGAAGCACTGGGCTGGGGCGCCCGTGACTCCCGCGAAGACCTGGTTCCACACGCCATTGGTCCAACCGTCCAGGGCGCTGTTGCGGACGAAGAACTGCTGCTGCGAACCGTTGACCACGCTGCCGCCGTCGAACCTCGAGTCCGCGATGAACCCGCCGCTGGCGAACGACGGGCCCGTGCAGTAGTCCATCAGCGTGGTTGACCCGTTCACGTGTACGCGTCGCATCGGCGCGGCCTGCGACACCGCCCAGAATTCGCCGCTGTAGCAGCCGAAGTTGGGGGTGGTCACGTTGATAGTGACGTTCGACAGCGACCGCCAGAAGTTGTTCAGGGCAATGCACCCGCCGCTGTCACACTGGTTGCGGACGTAGACCGATCCGTTGATCACGACGTCGTCGGGCGATGCACCGAGGCCGGCGACATCGGTGTAGTAGCCGACCTGGAAGTTCAGCGGATCGGCGGCCGTCCCGTAGGTGCCCGGCCTGAAGAGCAGTGCGTACCGCGCTGTCCCGAACTGGTTCGAGACCTGCTGGGCGGCTATCGCATCGACCGTCTCCTGGATCTGGCCCTGCGGCATCGATGGGTCGAAGACGTAGACGTTCGGTCCGAGATCCGGTTGACCGGACACGGTGACCGTGGAGGGGACCGTTGATCCGGCCGGGCTGGCCCCTGCGACCCCGGGCGCCACGAGGACCGAACAAGCACCCACCATCGCCGCGATCGCCGTCGTCCGGGCGGCGGAGGTGCAATGAGCGAGGAACCGACCCGGTACGCGCGTCATGATCAGACCCTCCTCCCGCGCACAGCCCGACGCAAGATCCGGTTCGGCGGCAATGTGTGGTCGCCCACGCGGCCATTTCTCCCCGGTGATCAAGTGGCGCCCGAGCGCTGACCGAGCGCACAGATCGTTCTGGCAGCGTGCAGTGATGGCCTTCGGCGACAACGTGTCTCGGGTGTGGACGAGCGTGACCGCAACCCAGGTTGCGCCGAAGCCGTGGCTGATCGCGGCCTGCGCTGCCGTCGGCTTCGGCCTGGTCCTGTGGTCACCTGCCTGGCGCTACGCGCGCCACCTCGTCACCATCTGCCACGAGGGAGCCCATGGGGTAGCAGCACTGTGCAGCGGACGAAGGTTGTCCGGAATCCGCCTGCACTCCGACACCTCGGGGCTGACGCTGTCCCGAGGGCGAAGCGCGGGGCCGGGCATGATCGTGACCGCAGCTGCGGGGTACCTCGGACCCGGGCTGATCGGCCTGGCCGCGGCGTACGTCCTGCACCGTCAGCACGCCGTCGCCCTCCTGTGGGGCGCCCTCGCACTGCTCACCGTGCTCCTGGTCCAGATCCGCAACTGGTTCGGCCTGTGGGCGGTACTCGTGACCGGATCCGGCGTCTTCGCGGTGTCGTGGTGGGCGCCACCGCAATGGCAATCGGCTGTCGCGTACGTCGGCACCTCCTTCCTGCTGCTGGCCGCTCCCTGGGCGGTTCTCGAACTCCACGTCGCCCGTCGGCGCGCGACTGTTCGAGATTCCGATGTCGACGCCCTCGCCCGGCTCACGCGGATGCCAGCGACGCTTTGGCTGGCACTCCTGCTGGTCGGCACGCTCGCCACGCTGGTTCTGGGGTCGTGCTGGATCATTGGTCATCAGCTGTTCTGACGGTGAGCGGTTGCAGCTAACTGGAACATCGACATTCCGGGTGTCTGCACCCGCGGCGCCCCCACTGGCGTTGACGACACCGCGTGTAGCGGGCGCGACGATGGTCTCGCAGGGCCGTTTCAGCCCTCAGACCGTTCAGCGAGGAATCATGACTAGGACGCACGAAACAACGCCAGCAGCGCCGCTGTCGTCAGGAACCATCCACCGCCATGTCCTGTTCGGCGCAGCGATCACAGCACTCGGTGGCCTGCTCTTCGGCTACGACACCGGCGTCATCTCCGGGGCGCTGCTGTTCATCGGCAAGGACTTCCACGGACTGACGTCCTTCGACAAGGAACTGCTGACCAGCATTCTGCTGATCGGAGCCCTGATCGGCGCCCTGGCCGCGGGCAGGATCGCCGACCGGGTAGGGCGTCGGCCCACGGTGCTGGGCACCGCTGCGCTCTTCGTGGCCGGGGTGCTGCTCGCTGCCCTGTCTCCCAGTTTCGGCGTCCTCGTAGCGGCGCGGGTCATCATCGGGCTCGCGGTCGGCTCCGCGTCGATGGTCGTGCCGCTCTATATCGGCGAGGTCGTCCCGCCGCGGATCCGCGGCGCCCTGGTCAGCTTCAACCAGTTGGCCATAACTTCCGGCATCCTTGCCTCCTACCTCGTCGACTACGGGCTGGCGTCCACCCAGAACTGGCGGCTGATGTTCGGCCTGGCCGCGATACCCGCGATCTTGATGTTCGCAGGCATGCTCTTCCAGCACGAGAGCCCGCATTGGCTCGTCGCCCAAGGCCGCGAGGACGAAGCGCGGGAGGTGCTGCACCGGGTCCGGGACGAGGGCGACATCGACGCCGAGATCG
>JAVHWG010000360.1:0-4443 GCA_032159965.1 Mycobacterium sp. | reverse complement strand
TGGGATCACGCCTCGCGGCAGGGAGTCACAGCGGCGCGCACTCTGCTGGCCGGATCCGGCGACGCCGAGGAGTACGACGCAGTGCCGTACTTCTGGTCCGATCAGTACGATGTGAAGCTCCAACTGGTCGGTGCGCCAACCGGTTACGACATCGTGAAGGTGATCGACGGCAGTATGCGCGACCGAGAGCTCGTCGTTGCTTACGGCAAACGTGGGCGGACAATTGCGGTGCTCAGCACGATCCCGGGCCGGGTCAACGACTACCGCAGCACGATCACCAACCGCGCTCCGTTCCCACCTCCACAAGCTGTCAGGTAACTCCGACACACGACGACGGTCTCGCAGTCTGTCGCGTCTCAGCCAAGTTGGTAGGAGTCAGGCGATACCCGAAAGAAACGCCCCGAACTGTTATCGGTGCATGTCATCCCCGAGGGCTCGCTGGCGCAAGTGATGGCGCCGAGCGATGTGGACTGCCCATAGTCCAGCGTCCGCAACGGCTGTGCGGACACGAGGTCACTACCCGTGCAGGTCAGGTGCGGCGGTCTGCCCTCAGGGAGCGAGAACTGGCCGCCCCAGCCATTGAAGTAACAATGGCTCACCTGCCCGTCGGCAGCGACGTATTCGCGCGGCGGAACCGGGTAGGTGAAGTATTGGACCTGGCACGTGCCTTCTCCTTTGCCGTAATTCGCCGGATCCCAGATGTTGCTGCCGCGAATTATCGTGCACACGATGTCGCCGGACGGGGACTTGAACCGCTGGTAGTTCGGATCTGCGTGAGCGGTCGGGGAAACGAAGATGATTGCCGCGAGCGTCCACAATGCGGTCAGCACCAGCGAGAGGATCGTCGTGGGCTTGAGCCGGATGGGCTGGGGCTTGACCGGAGCCTCACCACGACGCGTCGTGGGTGACCAGTGAACCGACCTGTTCTCCATGTCGCCATCCTTTCCCTCTGACCATGGTCCACCAGAGTTGCTCGGTGGGTGGCCCGAATGCTCAGCATTCGGTAGACCACCGGTGGACGGATCGCCGGCGCGTTCACTCCCTGCCCCGGCGGTGTGCTGCCGCGAGTCCAGGCGAATCTCAGCCTTGGTGGAGGGTGTTGGAGGAGCCCGAGTCGGTAATCTGCGGTTCGCCCGAGTGATAGACGACCGTGTTGCTGTAACCGCCGACCTCGATGGTGTCAGCACTGTCGACGGCCACGATGTTGTTGTAGGAGTTCACTGCGAGCTTCGCGCAATTCCCTTTCACATCAAGGGTATTTCCGTATTGCGACAGCGTCACGGTGCCGTTGTCGCAGTCGTTGACCTTCAACGTGTTGCCGTAGCCGGAGACAGTGATGGTTTTCGCGCTCTCGACGGTCAGATGGTCGTTGTATCCCGAGATCGCCAGGCTCGCACAGTGTCCGGTGACAGTGAAGTTGTTGCCGTATCCGGACAATGTCAAGCTGCCGTCGTTGCAGGCGATGGTTCGGACGTGACTGCCGGGGCCGACGGTCAACGCTCCACCTTGGGGGACGCTGGCGGTGGTACTGACATTGTTGCTGCCGATTTCGGCACCAAAGATGTTGCCTCTCAACAATCCAGCGGCCAGGCCGAGCCACACGATCACCACGACCACCCAGACCGCCATGCCGAGCAACAGGCGCGGGCGGATCCGGCCGATCCAATTCCCCGATTCGTCGCGGTTCAGGTCATAGGCGAACGACGTCACACACAGCGCCCGCGACGGGTTCCGCGAATCGGCCAACACCACCCCGTCGATGTACTCGCGACCGCTCACCGTCAGCTCGCCCTGAAAACCGTTCAGCGAATAGCGAACTCGGGTCTTTACATTCGGCCCGCTGTAGAGGGGACGCTTCACCTGCCATCCGTGTGCGATCGGCAATGGAGCCATGCCCCATGTGGTGCCGCTGTAATAGGTGGCACGGGAAGCAATCTCTGATCCGGCGACAGTGGCCACCTGACCCCACTTCAGCAAGGCGAATCGCTTTGCACTGCCGGCGAATTGCAACGCATAGATGGCGACCAGGGTGACGACGTAGACGATTCCGAGGACTGCCGGCGCCTGAATGAAGAATGCTATGCCGCCGACGCCTACTGCGATCCCGACCATGAACAGTGCGAAGATGTACCACCACCGAAACGGCAACAGCTCGGCCAACCGGAACGCCAGCGGAATCCGGCGGGGTGGATCGGCAAGGTGCGTGTCGACGGGACCGGCAGACGAAAAGCCCTGACCACCCATCTGGGCGTCGACGGCGGCTTGCCGATATGCCCGACTGAACTGTTCGGGTGACAGTCCTGATCCGCTGATCGCGTTGTTGAAAGCGCCTCTGCGCTTCTTGATCTCGTCACCCCAGTCGTTGCCCGTGCGCAGATGCTCTTGGAAGGCCTCAGCCATCTCGCCTGCCAGCTCGACGATGCGTTGTTGTGCTTCGGCAGACGAAGCTGCACCGCTGCCTGCAAACTGCTGAAAATCACCCCCGTTGGTGGAAATCCAGCTGCCCTTCCAATTGATCATCGGTCCCGATTGCGGAGAACCCTGGAGGGACGCTGGAGGGATCGGCTCGGGGTGTTCTCCGGCCGCGGCCTTCGCCTCGGCCAACTGTCGCTCGAGATCGGCAATGCGCTTCTCGGGATCGTCGTCCTGCATTGGCGGAGTTTCCCACAACAACGGGCAGATCCAACCGCGTCACGCTGAAGGATTCAGCACAGCGGCCCGGACCCGTCCCTTATCGGCGCCCCCGTGCGACAATCCCAGTGTGGGGAAGTTCAGCTTGACCAGCGAGGAGCGCGAGTTCGCCGAGGCAGCACTGCCCCTGCTCGCTGGCTTGTTGGTCAAGGGGCACCGGAAGAGCGGCAACGCGGAGCGCGTCCTGGAAGAGATGCTCGGAAGCCCGGACGGGGATATGGGCGACCCGCAGATCAAACTGTTGCTCGGCATGACGACGATCGCGCGGATCCTGGTCTATATTCGCCACGTTGAGACTGACACCCAGGTCGCCGAGACGATGGACCAGCTGACCCGAACACTGTCCGCCCCCTGTAAGTGACTCGCCTCCGGTCCTAGAAGTCCGACGAGCCACGGGGCCTGTACGGCGGAGATGATCGCGCAGATGAAGACAGAGTCCGTGAGCCAGACGACCCGGCTCGGGCAATGGGAGGACCGCACGGAATGGCCGCTGGCGGCGGTGGCCGTGTCGTTCCTGGTGATCTATTCCGTGCAGGTGCTGGTGCAGCCTCGCGGTGCGGTGTCCAGCACTCTCCGATGGATCGATTTCGGTTTGTACCTCGTGTTCGTCGTGGATTACTTCGCGCGGCTGATCCTCGCTCAGCATCGTCTGCGATGGTTCTTCCGGCACCTGCTCGACCTCGCAATCGTGGTGCTGCCGTTCCTGCGGCCGTTACGGGTGCTGCGACTGATCGTGCTCATCGAAGTCCTGGAGAGGGCATTCGGCGATGTCTTTCGCGGGCGCATCGTCGTCTACACAGCGTTGAGCGCGGTGCTGCTGGTGTATGCGTCATCTCTCGCGGTCCTCGACGCCGAGCGCCATATTGCCAACCCCAACATCAAGAACATGGGTGACGCACTGTGGTGGTCGGTCACCACGATCACCACCGTCGGGTAGGGCGACTATCAGCCGATCTCGTTCATCGGCCGCATCGTCGCGGTCCTGCTGATGATCGGCGGCATCAGCCTCATCGGCATGATCACCGCCACCGTTGCCTCCTGGATAGTGCAACGCGTCGCCGACGAGGACAACGCGCTCGAGGCAGCCACTGCCGCCCATATCCACCAATTGCGTTCAGATGTTGCGCATCTGACATCCCTCGTCGAGCAGTTGCACACCGATGCCGGTGTCCGCCGGTCACCTGTAGGCGAATGACTTAGAGGCGGCCCGCGGCGAACGCGGCGGCTTGGCCCACCATTCCGTTGGCGGCGTACAGACCGTGCGAAGCGCTCGGCGGCCCTGCAGGTGCGCCGTCGCATATGGAGTCGCCTGCAGCGCACAGATCGATGGTCTTCGGCACATACAGCGGGCCGATGACGATCGGCGGTGCACCGAGGTCGCGCATGAATCGATCCGAGGGCTTTCCCAGCAGCACGACGGCCGCGACGTGGTTGGCCACCTCGGCCGGCATCGGTGCGGGTACGAGATCAGCCGGTACACCGTCCGGTATCGCGGCGGAGGTGACGAAGCCGGCCACGACCGCGCCCTGGGAGTATCCGCCAAGCACAACCCTGGTTGCGGGGCAACTCGCCGCTGTCGACTGCACATGATTTGCTGCGTCCCTGATCCCGTCGATGACGGTGACGGCGAATTCCATGTTGTTGCCGAAATCGGCACTCGCTGGATAGTTGACCGGGTAAACGTTGGCCGACCTGGCGCCGGTTTGCGCACGCAGCGCGTCGACGAACGCCTGCCCTATCCCGCCGACGCCG
>JAVHWG010000350.1:0-12249 GCA_032159965.1 Mycobacterium sp. | reverse complement strand
CTCCGGCTCCCAGTCCGAAGCTGGACAGCAAAACCACCCTCCAGGTGTCAGCGCCCACGCTCAAATCCGTCAGCTCGGACACGTTGGCCGACTTCGCCCCGAGCGCGCTGACGCGCTCCGCTCTGCCCCAACTGGCCGCGGCGGCACCAATGACAGCGACGACGCAAAGTGTTGCTCTGCTGGCGCCATCGGCCATCACGCCTGTGTCGACGGCGCCCACGGTCGGCCTTCCCGGCATCGTGACGACGGTGTTGTCTGCGCTTGGACTCGCGCCGCAGGCAGCAAACGGCCCTGCCGCGCCGGCGCAACCGACCGCGCTGTGGGGCCTGCTGGCATGGGCGCGCCGGGAATTCGAACAGGGCCTGTCCAACCTGTTCAAGTCGCCGACGGCCGCGAATCCGGTGGTAGCCACCCAACCCGCAAACCTCACGTTGAGCACCGCGGCCAGCGGCACTCCCGACGCACTGGCGATGACGGCGGCTACGCCGGCCGCACTGGCCGCCGCCGCTGCCGCTTCGCCCGGCTTCCCCACCCCGGGTGCGCAATTGAGTGCATCGACCAGCTTCGTCAACTGGGTGACCGGGAACTATCCGGTGAACAACACCCTGGACCGGTTCGGCATCTCCGGCACCGACGTCGGCGTTATCTGGGACAACGGCATTCCGGACAACCCCAACACACCGGTCAACGAGCACCAGGTCCTCATCGCGTTCGGTGACACCTTCGGAAACCACGCGGTTCCCGGCGAGGAGTGGCGCAGCAACACACTCTTCCGCAGCTCGGACGCCTTCCTTGCTGACGGACTCTCGGTGGCCAATGGACAGTTCCTCGGAACAGGGCCCGAAAGCACCAACGTGTTCGCCGGCTCGCCGCTGGACAGGACGCAGTGGCTTCAGTTCGGACGCACCTTCTCCAAGAACCTTCTGGCCAACCCCAACCTGGGCAGCGCCGTCACGCTGATACCCACGTCGGCGATCTCGGTGCCGACGCCGGGGACCAAGTACGGGGCGACCCAGTACATGAGTTTTATGGCGGTCCAGCAGTGGGGCAGCCCCGGGCAGTGGACGACGAGCTATTCCGCGCTTGCGTCGTCGGTCGACAATGGGGAGTCGTGGCAGGTCGCGCCGCAGACCGTTCGCTACAACCAGTGGAATACGGGTAACCAGAACTTCCAGCAGTCGGCCATGGTCCGACCGGGCGACGGCTTCGTTTACGTCTACGGCACACCGAACGGCCGGCAGGGTTCGGCGTATGTGGCGCGGGTTCCGGAGGCGTCGGTGCTCGACCTGACGAAGTACGACTACTGGAGCGGCGGTACGCAGGGCTTCTTCGGCTTCGGGGCTACCCCGGCCGGCTGGTACAAGAACCAGCCCGCCCAGGCGACTGCGATCATGCCCCCCGCCGGTGCCTGCCCGGGCGCGGGTGCCGGCAATACCGTCGGCGAGATGTCGGTGCAGTACAACTCGTACCTCAAGAAGTTCGTCGCGGTTTACACCGACCAGAACAACAGCGTCGTCATGCGCACAGCCAGCCAGCCGCAGGGGACATGGTCGGACGCCAAGGTTCTGTTGACGCAGCAGCCCGGCGGAATCTACGCACCGATGCTGCACCCGTGGTCCCCGTCGACGCTGGGCACCGGAACCGACCTCTACTGGAACCTGTCGCTGTCGTCGGAGTACAACGTGATGTTGATGAAGACCGACCTCAGCAAGGTGTAACCGCGCCCCGGATGAAGGAGAAGTTGGCGGTCCTGGCCTTCACGGGTGTCGCGGTATGGTCATCCCCAGCGCTCGCATGGGCTGATCCCGTTGTCCCGCAATCAGATACACCGTGTTCACCGGCTTTCGTGGATGCCATGACGTCGGTGCCGGACATGAAGATGCCTCTCGTGTGCGCTGCGCAGCACGACGGCGGCTACCGATGGAACACCGTCACGTCGCCGAACCCCGTCAGCGATCGGTGGTTGAGTTACGGACCCGAAATCAAGCTGCACGGCGAGGGGTTGCGCGACGCTCGTATCAAGTCTGGTGACTGGGTCGCCACCCCCCAGGACGCCAACGGGCGGTGTCGCGCCGAACAGATCGCGGTCGTCGACGCGGGAGTCGTCGGTCCCCCGCAGATCGCCGAGGCTGCCAGAGGTGAACCGCTGTCGATTCGAGTGATGCCGCGGCTGTTCTCGATCCAGATGACCGGCTACTGCCTTTGGGTGAAGGCGGGAGCGTAAGACTGTCGTCTGCGTTGTGTTTGGCTGCGTTGTGTTTGGCTGATGGGTCTGCTGAAGGAGGAAGGCGATGGCCGAAGCCGGCCTGTGGGTGGTGTGGGGAGTACCGGCGCGTGGCCGTGAGCGCCAGGCTCTGCAGGTGCTTAGGGACACGATGAACGACTACCTGGACGGGCTGCAGCGCGACGGCCGAATCGAGCGATTCGACGTGGCCATTCTCAAACCGCAGAGCTCGGAGTTGGGTGGTTTCATCCTGATCCAGGGCACGCGCCAGCAGATCGAAGTCCTTCGCGGCGACAACGACTTTCAGGTCTGGGTCAACCAGGTTCAGATGGTGGCCGACAAGATGGGCCTCATCGATGCCTGGGTCGATGAGGGCCTGTCCCATGCGTTCAGCTTGTACGAGGAAGCGATCAGGCGACAGAGCTGACGTCGCTGAACGTCAGGAGCGTCGGCGGGCACGTGTGAGGCTTCGGTAACGTCACCGAAACGCAAACGCCGGGTTTGCCGAAGGAGCGAGTCGCCATGATCGATGCCGCCGCCACCGCGTGGCTGCTTGCCAGCACCGCCCTGGTCCTCCTGATGACTCCGGGCCTGGCCATCTTCTACGGGGGCATGGTCCGCAGCACCGGCGTGCTCAACATGATCATGATGAGCTTCATCTCGATACCGCTGGTCACCCTTGCCTGGCTGCTCGTCGGTTACACGTTCGCGTTCTCCGAGGACGGTGGCGGCGGGGTCATCGGAAACCTCGCACACCTGGGGATGCTGGGCATCGAACCGGGCACCGTGCACGGCAGGGTTCCCGAGTTGCTTTTCGCCACTTTCCAACTCGGATTCGCGATTGTGACGGCTGCTCTGGTCAGTGGCGCGATCGCGGATCGGGCGAAGTTCTCGGCCTGGATGGTGTTCGTCCCGCTCTGGGCGATCGCGGTGTACGCCGTCGTGGCGCATTGGGTGTGGGGCCCGGATGGCTGGCTGCTCAAACTCGGTGTGCTGGATTACGCCGGCGGACTCGTCGTCGAGATCGTCTCCGGCATGTCCGCGTTCGCGCTGGCGTTGGTGCTCGGCCCCCGCATCGGCTTCGGGAAGGACGCCATGCGCCCGCACAATCTTCCCTTCGTTCTGCTCGGCGTCGGATTGCTGTGGTTCGGCTGGTTCGGCTTCAACGCCGGGTCGGCGCTGGCCGCCGACGGGACGGCCGCCGCGGTGTTCCTGAACACGCTCGTTGCGGGATGCCTGGGCATGTTGGGCTGGCTTACGGTGGAACAGATTCGCGACGGCCGTCCGACGACTTTCGGTGCGGCGTCGGGTGTGATCGCGGGGCTGGTCGCCATCACCCCGTCCTGCGGCACTGTGAACACCCTCGGCGCTCTGGTGGTTGGCCTGATGGCGGGAGTCGTCTGTTCCTTCGCGGTCGGGGCGAAATTCCGGTTCGGCTACGACGATTCACTGGACGTGGTCGGAGTTCACTTCGTCGGCGGGATCGTCGGCGTGCTATTGATCGGCCTGCTCGCCACCAAGGCGATGACCGGCGGGGCCGACGGACTCTTCTACAACGGCGGGTTCGCACAGCTGGGCAAGCAGGCGCTGGCCGCGGCCGTCGTGGGGGCGTATGCGTTCGGCATGTCATTTGTGCTGGCCAAGGTCATCGACATGGTGATGGGCTTCCGGGTCAGCGCGGAAGACGAGACGACGGGAGTCGACTTCACGCAGCACGCCGAAACGGCTTACGCCGAAGGCGTGCACGGGCATCAGGCGCCCCGGCGGGCGACGTCCTTCGGCATCGGTGCCACGCATCCTCGTCCCGACGGTGCCGATGACCGCTGAGCCGCGCTCGGTGCGATTGCCGGCCCGCATGTGCCGTTATGTTTGATCCTGGCGTCGAGCACCGGAACATGTGAGGAGACACTGCTTCATGACAACTGCGGTTCCCGCTGTGAATCTCGGCGATGGCCTCGTGGTCAGCGCGATCGGATTCGGAGGGATGGCACTGACGCCGGTATACGGTGCCGTTGACGACGCGGATTCGCTTGCGACGCTGAATCATTGCCTTGACGTCGGCGTCACGTTCATCGACACCGCCAACGTCTACGGCGGTGGTGGCAATGAGAAGTTGATCGCCCAGGTGTTACAGAGTCGTCGGGACGAGGTGATCCTCGCAACGAAGTTCGGTATCGCCGGTAACCCGGCGGACCGCGCAACAGGCCGGCTTCGGCTGTCGGCGCGCGGCGACGCCGCCTATGTTCGGCAATCCATCGACGAAAGCCTGGCGCGACTGAACACTGACGTCGTTGATCTCTACTACATGCATCGACGTGATGTGAACGTGCCGATCGAGGAGACCGTCGGCGCCATGGCCGAGTTGGTGGCCGCCGGAAAAGTCCGTCACCTCGGGTTGTCCGAGGTGACGGCCGACGAGCTAAGGGCGGCTGTCGCGGTGCACCCTATCGCTGCCGTCCAAAGCGAGTGGTCGATCTGGAGTCGTGATGTCGAGAGCAATGTCGTTCCGGCCGCTGCCGAACTGGGTGTCGGATTCGTGCCGTATTCGCCACTGGGACGCGGCTTTCTGACGGGAACCGTCCGCTCGGCGGCGGACCTGTCGTCGCCGGGTGATTTTCGCCGCAACATGCCGCGGTTCGGTGAGGGTGCGCTGGACACCAACCTCGCGGTGGTCGAAGCCATCCGGTCAGTCGGCGAGCAACAGGAGGCAACGACGGCGCAGGTCGCGCTTGCGTGGTTGCGGCATCGCGGTGAGCGATTCGGTGTGGCATGCGTGCCGATCCCCGGCACGCGGCGCGCGGCCCGGGTAGACGAGAACGTCGGCTCCTTGGCCATCACGCTCACGGCCGAGCAGATCGCCGCGCTCGATGCCGCAGGCGACGCGGTTGCCGGCGATCGCTTCGAAGACCTCAGCTGGGTGTCGGCCGGAAGGGAATGAAACCGGTCACGGCATCAACGCAGGATGAACAATGCAGCGAATCGATCCTGATGGCGGCGCGGCCGTTCAGATTCACCGATAGCGGCGCAGATTAGGTCGGTGGCGTCACAATAGGACGCGGCACCACTGACACCTAGGACGCGGGAGGCTGAAGAGGATGGGGGAAACCAGCCTCAGACTGGGGGTTCTGGGTCCCTTGTCGGCGAGCGTGGACGGCACACCCGTGGCGTTGGGTACTCCCAAACAGCGAGCCGTCCTGGCCATGTTGGTCATCAACCGAAACCGCCCAGTCGGAACGGATTCGCTGATCAACGCCGTCTGGGGCGAATCGCCTGTGCCGGCAGCGCGGACGAGCCTGCACTCCTACGTGTCGAACCTGCGCCGCCTTCTCGGTGAAGCGGGCATCGACACGCGTCAGGTTCTGGTCAGCGCTCCACCGGGCTACCAGCTCACCATCGACGAGTCCGATTGCGACCTCGGCCGCTTCGTCGTCGACAAAGCCCAGGGACTTCAGGCCGCGGTCGCGGGCAGATTCGAGAAGGCGAGCACGCATCTGTCCGCCGCACTGGACCAGTGGCGCGGCGAGGTGCTCGCCGATCTGCGCGACTTCCCGTTCGTCGGCCCCCTCGCGACAGCGCTGACCGAAGACAAGGTGTGGGTTCACACCGCACGCGCGGAAGCCGAAATCGCCTGCGGGAGGCCTTACTCCGTGATCGGCGAGCTCGAGGCGCTGACGGCCGAACATCCCTACCGTGAACCCTTGTGGGCACAGTTGATCACTGCTTACTACCTCACTGAACGACAGTCGGACGCCCTCGACGCGTATCGACGGCTCAAGACCACGTTGGCCGACGACCTAGGTATCGATCCTGGCCCGACCATCACCACGCTGTACGAACGGATCCTGAGACAAGAGCCGCTAGACACCAAGAAGGCCGCGCAGGACACCGCGGTCGCGCGTACTTTCATCTCCCTGCGAGAGCGCACCACGGTCAGCGGGCAGGCTCCGGTCGCCGGGCTGCGGGACTCTGCCGGACAGGTCCACTGGTTGCGCGCCGCTGCTACCCGGATCGGGCGAGATGCCGACAACGAGATCGTTCTCGATGACGCCTATGTCAGCCGTCACCACGCCGCGATTGTGGACACGGGCTCCACTTTTGTCATCATCGACCTCCGCTCGGCCAACGGCGTCGAAGTCCAGGGCCAGCGAATTCAGACCAACGCGAACCTGACGGACGGGGACAAGATCCGAATCGGCGACCACGAGTTCACCTTCCAGACCGATCCGATCTGAAAGCGGCTGTGTGGCAAGCAGATACGGCCACCCAGGCTGAACTGGCGCCGCCACCACGCGAATCGGTGCAAGACAGCCGACCCTGAGGTTGTTGCGGGTCGGTTGTGTTCCGGTCCGTTAGCCCGCCGAGGGGGTGGCGGACCGCTATCGTGAAGCGGTGGAGGGCACGCCCTTTGGTCGTTACCGGCTGATTGAGTTGCTGGGCCGGGGCGGAATGGGCGAGGTGTGGCGCGCCTACGACACCGCGATCGACCGCGTGGTGGCGCTGAAGATGTTGCTTCCGCATTTCGCCCAAGACCCCGACTTCGACAAGCGATTCCGGCGCGAGGCGCGCGCGGCCGCCCGACTGGACGATCCACATGTCGTGCCGATTCACGACGTCGGTGAGATCGACGGTCGCCTCTACGTCACCATGCGTTTGATCAACGGCGTGGACCTGCAGACCATCTTGAACAGCGGACCGATCGAACCCGCCCGGGCCGTACACATCATCGAGCAGATCGCTTCCGCACTCAACAGCGCGCACCAAATCGGACTCGTGCACCGCGACATCAAACCGTCCAATATCCTGGTGGGGCACAACGACTTCGCTTATCTCATCGACTTCGGGATCGCCCGCGCGGCCGACGACACCGGGTTGACGTCGACCGGTGCCGCCATCGGCACGTGGGCCTACATGGCGCCGGAGCGGTTCAGCGCTGCCGCCGTCGAGCCCAGCTCCGACGTCTACGCCCTCGCCTGCGTGTTGTACGAGTGCCTGACCGGCGAAACACCGTTCCCGGGCTCGGCCTTGGAGCAGATCGCGGTGGGCCACATGATCACCCCGCCGCCGCGGCCGTCCGAGCAGCGTGAGACCGTCCCCACCGCATTCGACGACGTGATCGCCACCGGCCTGGCCAAACAACCCACTGACCGCTATCCGTCGGCCATCGAGATGGCGACGGCCGCGCGCGAGGCCATCACCGATCCCGCAGCCCGCTCCCACGCCCCCCGAACCCCGGCACAACCTGCGACGGCCGGGTTCATGCCGAGCAGTGCGGCAAAGACCGATCCGACGCTGACCAGACCCCTACCGAGCGCTGCCGACGTGGCGGCAGAGTTCCCGCCAACCGACCCAACAGGACCGGCCCCGTCCTTCTGGAAGCGTCCCTGGCGGCGCCCCGGCTTGCTGGTTGCCGCGTTGGCGGTCGTCCTAATGTTGATCGCCGGCGGAGTCTTCGCGGTTCTGAAGTTCGCACGGCACGACAATCCCGCTCCGGCCCCGCCGTTGAGCGGTGTCTACAAGGCCGATTTCGGCGCGGTGACCGATCTGTCCGGGAAACCGGAACCCGGTGACGAGCCGTCGACGTCGACATGGGGGATGCGCTCGGTGTGCCGTCCAACCGGATGCGTCGCGACGGCATCACGGCTGACCGGCGTCAGCCTGACAGTGGGTGACCTTGTGTTCGACCAGATCGACGGGCGTTGGGTGGCTGTTGCCCTCTACTCAGGCTCCTGCCGCGGTGCCGCTGCCGAATTCTGGGAGGTCTTCACGCTGGAACCGCGTTCAGACGGCACGCTCACAGGTGAGTACACCCAGAAAACCGCCGCGGGTTGCTCGGGAAAACTGACGATGACCTTCACCCGTACCAAGGAGGTCGACCTCGACGCCCTGACAGATCCGTCGACCCTGCCGCCCCGTGCCGCCTCGCCGGCCGAAGCGCTGCACGGCCGCTACCACGCGACGATGACCTACCTGACCGGGCAACCCTCAGACGAATACGACTACGCCGCCGCGACGGACTGTTTGCGCACCGGCGACCGGTGCATGAGCTACTTCTACGCACCGACGCAGGCGCAAGCGCTGGTGTTCGGCGACGGAAAGTGGGTCTGGGAAGCAGGTGGTGACGACCGATGCGCCGATGGTTCAGGCCAGACGCGCATCACACAACGCCTCGAGTTTCCGCTGCCGAAGCTTCGGCAGGATCCCATCCCCCTGCTGACCGGGCACGGCCACACACAGCAGTCCGCGCCGTGCCCAGTCGATACGGACATCCAGGAGATCTTCACCCGCACCGGAGATTGACCGGCGAAACCGGCCATCCGCCTTGCCGGTCCGGCTGAATTGAGAATTGCCGTGGCAACGGTCGTCCGCCAAGCTGGTTTGTCATGCAGGCAAACAACGACCGCGCCGACGATGTCGACCTGCGGGTGCGCCGCCGACTGCGGGAGCTTCGCACCCAGCGTGGGATGACCTTGGAGGAAGTGGCCAACCGCGCCGACATCGACGTGTCGACGCTGAGTCGGCTCGAGTCTGGAAAGCGCAGACTAGCATTGGATCACCTACCCCGGCTGGCCGCGGCGCTGTCGGTGAGCGCTGACGAACTCCTGCGCGCACCAGCCGCGCAGGACCCACGCGTGCGTAATGCCTCCCACCGCGCCAACGGCATCACCTTCTGGCCGCTCACCCGAAGCGGGCCGGCGGACGGGCTGCACGCCTTCAAGATCCGCATCAGTGCGCGGCGCCACACTCCGCCCGACGAGCTACCGGTGCACGACGGCCAGGAGTGGCTCTACATCTTGTCCGGACGACTGCGGCTGTTGCTCTCCGACCGCGACTTCGTCATCAAACCCGGTGAGGCGGTTGAGTTCTCGACGTGGGTACCGCACTGGTTCGGCGCCGTCGACGGCCCGGTGGAGGCCATCGCAATCTTCGGACCGCACGGTGAACGCCTGCACGTCCAGACCTGACCACACGGGGACGGTCCGCCAACGGTCGTTGGCCCTAAAAGCCGATTCCCGGGTTGCGACGCGGTCACAGATGAGTACCTATCGGCAAATCACTGATCACAAAAGTCACACGGATCACTATCGTCACATCAGCAGATTGCTGACGTCGATGCGACGTCCTCCCGCTGGAAAGGTATGACATGTCGCCGCGACCTCGGATCGCATCGGTATCGGTTGCGACGGCCGCGGCGCTGGGGGTCAGCCTTGTGATCGCCACCTCGCCGCCGGTGACTGCCGATCCCTGCACCGGTGCCGCGGCGGACGCACAACCACCGCCAGCACAGAACGTCCAGATCCCGAACCCTTCCCAGTTCCGGCCATATCTGCCCATCGGGCACATGCCGGCCGGCGCGAATCCCCAAGCGCCACTGCCCAAATTGGGTCAGCTGCCGCTGGCCCTACTGAAAGCACTCACTCCCCGTTCGGCGACTCCGCCCCAATCGGCGCCGGTGCAACAACAGGCCGCCGTGGCACCCCCGCCCAATCCGAACAATCAACAGCCACAGAATGCCCCCGCGCCGGCTGCACCACAGCCGGACGCCGCACCGCCACCCGACGCGATCGGAGCGCCGGCGACGTCGATCGTGGGTTGGGTGACCGGACCCGACAGCCCGGGCGACACGATCCATCGGTTTGCCATCTCGGGAACCGACCTCGGTCTCATGTGGGACAACGGTGATTCCGTCAACAAACAGGTGATGATCGCCTTCGGGGACACGTCGGGCTATTGCGGCATTCCCGGCCAGCAATGGCGGTACAACGTGTTGTTCCGCAGCTCGGACCGGTCGCTTTCCCAAACCATCAATGTGCCCAATGGTGTTGTCAATAACAAGTATTCGGGTTCACCGGTATGGCGACCCGGCATATCCAAGCAGATCATCAACCCCATCAACTGGACGGCACGCGAGACAGGGATCATCCCGACCGCCGGTGTCTCCGTCGGGAACACCCAATATCTCAACTTCATGTCGATCAAGTCGTGGGACAACCCCGGCAGCTGGTCGACGAACTTTTCGGCGATCGCGGTGTCACCGGACAACGGCCAGAACTGGGGGATCTACCCGGGGACGATCCGCCCGGCATCCGACGGCAGCGTCCCGCGAGTCCGCTATGTACCGGGTAACGAGAACTTCCAGATGGGTGCTTTTCTCAAGTCTGGTGACGGCTTCGTCTACTCGTTCGGGACACCCACCGGACGCGGCGGTCCGGCATTCGTGTCCCGCGTGCCGCAGGGCCTCGTGCCTGACCTCACCAAGTATCAGTACTGGAACTCCGACAACGGATCCTGGGTTCCCGGCAATCCGGCGGCGGCCACACCGGTCATCCCCGCCCCGGTGGGCGAAATGTCGGTTCAGTACAACACTTACCTGAAGAAATTCCTCGCGCTGTACTGCAACGGTGCCAACGATGTTGTGGCACGCACCGCGCCCGCGCCGCAAGGACCATGGGGCCCGGAGCAGCTGATCGTGCCGTCAATGCAGATCCCCGGCGGCATCTACGCCCCGTTCCTGCACCCGTGGTCGACGGGAAAGGATGTCTACTTCAATCTGTCGCTGTGGTCTGCATACAACGTCATGTTGATGCACACCGTGCTGCCCTAGCGGCGACACCGGATTTGATGAGCCCGCGATAAGACGTCCGGATGTTTGGTCTCACCCGAGGAGCGCGGGAAGTGGGACGTGCATCAACGCGCATGCGGCGCGCAGCAATTCGGCCTCGGCGGTGGTGACGGTCCCGTCGTCGAGCACCGCGACGACCATCGATTCGATGAGCGCCTTCTTGGCATTCGGCTCCAGCCCGTCCAGTGCGGTCCACCCTTTGTCGAGCCGGCTCTGCCAGGTGCCCGCGCTTGTCCTCTCTGGTGCGGCGCCGTGGGGGTACAGCCGACGAAGCGCGGTGTCGAATGCCCGCCGAGAGGTGGCCTGGTCGGCGCCGCTGGCGACGGCGAGCGCCGCGAGCAGCGTCGTCACCGGCGCCTGCACCTGATCCAGTGAGCCGGCGCCGATCCTGCTGCGGCGGGACGGGTCGGCCACGTCCCGCAGGTAGCTCCAGACCAGTCGCGTCACGCAGTACTCGAACGTCGACACGGTGCCGTCCGCCAACGCAAGCTCGTCGAGCACCACCAACAACGCTTCTTGATAGGAGCGAGGGTGAAGCGCGAGTTGTGGGACGGCAAGAGCGACGAACGGCAGGCGCAGCGCGGCGGGCAGCGGTGCCATTCGGTGGGCCAGCGCAGCGGTCTCGTGGGCTTCCGCAGGGCCGAGTCGTTGAGCGATCGAGGCGAGCTGGCGACCCTGCACTTGCTGGTCGCGGTCCAGGAGCAGCGCGAGTAACCCGGCCGCGGCGGTGCTCGGCTGGTTGGCCAGCTGACGCACCTCGGCTGGGAGTTGGGCGTGCAGGATCGCGCCGTAGTCCAGGTCGGCGGTGGTGAGCGTGCCGGCCCGCGACGACACCTGCTCAGGGGTGACCGGCCGCCGGTTCGCCGCGGGCATCGCACCCGCCGGGTGCCCCGGGGCGAATCCGGCCGCCGCTCCTGCCATGACACCGGCGGCCATCCCGTCCTCGGCCAACCCGTTGGGCACTTGATGCGCGTACCGCGTCTGCAGCTCCGCCACCTCGCGGGGGTCGAAACTCGGGTTGAGGGCCTTGATCCGCTCCAGCAGCGGCGGATGCGTGGCATACAGCGAACTGAACTTCTTCCCCTCGCCGAACAGCATGTGGCTCACCTCGGATGCGCTGCGGGAATCCCGCAACTTCGAGCCCGTGGGGACACCCGCGATCTTTTTCAGTGCCCCTTCGAGACCATCGGTCTGCCGGGTGAACTGGACTGCGGAGGCGTCGGCCAGCCACTCGCGCTGCCGCGACACAGCCGCCTTGATCAGGTTCGCGAAGAACGTTCCGACAAACCCGAGCACTGTCATTGCGAGCGCGATCGCGAGGATCGGCGCTGCGCCTGTGCTGTCACCCCGGCCGCCGCCGAACTGCAGGAACCGTAATCCGTTCATGCCCAGAAGGTGGATCCCG
>JAVHWG010000345.1:0-2586 GCA_032159965.1 Mycobacterium sp. | reverse complement strand
CTTGCGGGCGAACTCCGCCGCACGGTGCTTCAACAGGTAGTAGGCCCCGATCGCGGCGATGAACCACGCGGCCGAGATCAGTACCGCGAGCACCTGGTGGGGGAAACGCCAGACGAACGCGGGGTTGAAGATTACGTGATACCAGCTGGTGGGCTGGAACTGCCCGTTGATCTCCTGGTACCCGGTCGGTGTCTGCATCCACGAGTTCGCCGCCAGGATCCAGGCGGTCGAGAGTAATGCGCCGAGGGCGACCAGGCACGCGGCGACCAACGTCACCCTGCGGCTGACCCGTCCCTCGCCGTACAGCAGAATCCCGATGAATCCCGCTTCGAGGAAGAACGCCGTTAGTGCCTCGAGGCAGATGATCGGCCCGAGAACAGGCCCGACGGCTCGGGAGTAGCCGCCCCAGTTGAGCCCCAACTCGAAGGTGAGGACGATGCCGGCCACAATTCCAAGGGCGAATCCGACGGCAAATATCCTGCGCCAGAAGCGGAACATCTGCAGGTAGACAGGATTGTCGGTCTTGCAGTAACACGCGTAGCAGATGACAAGAAAGATCGCGAGCCCCACGGACAGCGCCGGAAATGTCATGTGGAAGGCGGCAGTTGTCGCGAATTGCAAGCGGGACAGGTCCATGAAGCTCGTCGATGCCATGGGGAATCTCCTAACGGGCCGGATGTCCAGTTCGCGCTATTCGCGCCGATGGCCGCTCGAGCGATGGCACAAGTGCAACGACAGCTGAATGCATGGGTTGATCCTTGTGGCGGCGGCAAGCCATGTCTTCACAGTCACCGTCCACGCCGCACCCCCAGCTACCCGGAAGTGCGCGGCACCGGCGAACGGGCGGCGAGGGTGAGTGCCCGAAAGAGGCCACACCGGCTGTGGTGGTGGCGAAGAACGCGCCCCGGGCGTCGGGTGGGATGGAGATCCGCTGCGGTCGCCAGGCCGGCAGTACTGAAGTCATGGGCGGTATTCCTCATCGATGTGCTGACCTCAATGACGGTGCCCGCAGACTGTTATTCTGTCCAACGAAATCAATTGATGATGGTTATTCACCAAGAGCATGACGTGGAGTGACCGGGTGTGCAGGCCGGCGCGGTTGCGCGCGGCTTCTTACCTGACGCGTCGCAGAAGTCCTGCGACCGCTGGGGAAACGTCGCCCGGTGTGGCGCGAAGTTCCTTGCGGCGGGTGGACATCGCGGAACTTGGCCCGGCTCTAGGTCAGGAACCCCTCATTGAAGTCCCGGACGGCGTCTCGGACGTCCTCGTCGACCAGGTCGGCGTTGAGGGCGATGGCGGCCGCGGATCCTTCGCCGGCGGCGGTGATGACCTGGGCTCGTGGGTTGGCTACGTTGCCCGCTACCCATACGCCGGGAACGCTGGTGTGGCCGTTGATACCGGTGACCACCCACCCGTCCTCGTCGATGTCGCATCCGATGCCGACGAGGAGGTCGTTGTTGGGCACGAAGCGCGGTGGCACGAAGAGCGCGACCCGGCGGATGGTGCGGCCGTCATCCAGCTCGACACCGCACAGCTGGTCGTCCTCGACCAGGATCCGCTGCACGGTGCCTTCGACGATCTTGATCGCCCGGGACACCAGCTGCGAGCGCTGAGCTTGGGTCAGGGTTCCGGTTGGCACGAAGAACACGACGTCGTCGGCCCACTGACGGACCATCTGTGCGTAGCGGACTGTGTCCGGCGAACCACCTAGGACGCCGAGCTGTTGGTCACGCACCTCGTAGCCGTGACAGTAGGGGCAGTGCAGAACGTCGCGCGCCCACCTCTCTCGAAGACCTGGGATGTCGGGCAGTTCGTCACGCAAGCCGGTCGCCACAAGCAGACGGCGCGCAGAAACCCGCTGGCCGTTCGAAAGCAGAACCCAGAACCCGGACGTGCCACACCGCACAAGCTCTGTGACGGCGCCGTCGAGGAACTCGCCCCCGTAGCCCTTCACCTCGTCGCGTCCGAGTGCCAGGAGTTCGCCGGGCGGCAAGCCGTCACGCGACAGGAACCCGTGCATGTGCTCGGCTGGCGCGTTGCGCGGCGTCCCGGAGTCCACCACGAGAACCTTGCGGCGGGCCCGGGACAACACCAGCCCGGCCGACAGTCCCGCGGCACTTCCACCAATCACCACAACGTCGTAATCGCTCATGTCCTCAGGTTGGCCTACGTGTCCGAGGTTGGCAACGAACGTTGCTGTTTCCGGGAACCAGGCGTGGAATCAGGGTGTGGACGATACGACAGCGGTGATCGCGTCGGAGATCCCCGCATACGCCTGAAGGCTCGGCGCGAACGGGCGCAGGGTAATCCCACTGACGCGACAGCCTGGCGGCACGCAGGCGTCTCTTCAGGGCCGAGCCGGCGCACGCCGATCCGGCTAGCGGTGTCCGGTGGTGGTCATGCCACCCAGACATGCCCCGGACGGTCCCGGGCCATGCCCGGGGATGCGCCGGAACGTGCCCAGTGCTGTAGGGGATCGGGTTTAGCGTTCGATGTCGCCGTCGATGAATTGCTGGACCTTCTGGCGGGCTGTTTCATCGTCGTATTGTTCCGGCGGTGATTTCATGAAGTAGGACGCGGCTGAGA
>JAVHWG010000331.1:0-2511 GCA_032159965.1 Mycobacterium sp. | reverse complement strand
GGCTTACGATCGCGCTGCTACAGGTAGTAATCGTCGCCTCGAGGAGGACGAGATAATGACACATCGTGGCTACAAGAAGCAGGTCACGCGATTCATGAGCGGTGCCTTGTTCGTCGCGGCGGCTGCGGCTCCAGTCCTTGCCAACTCCGCGCCCGCGGATGCCGATCCGCCCCCGCCGTGTGGTAGCCCTGAGGTCCCGTGCGCGCCGATGCTGACACCGGAGCAGCAGTGCGCGCTGATCGCATGGCGCACATTGACCCCCTGCAACTGGGTCGGAGTACAGGTGCCTTCCGGAACACCTGGCAGCGTCGGATAGCACTGAACCGCAACATACTTCGCGAGTAGAGGCGAGCACACGCTCTGCATCACTAGCGAACACGTAAAACACGTTGCGGCGCTATAGGCCAAAATATGTTCGAACCAGCTGGTCCCCGACGGCTGCAGAACTGCCGGAAGCCAGCGCCGCGTCATCGGCGATATCGCCCCGGTCCTAGCTAGCCAACTCCTGCACGTCGCTAACGAATCGGTCGTCCCAGCCGACGAACTGATTAGGTGTGTCATCCGGCGTTGCGCCGCCGTTCCGAAAGGCGCGCATACTACTCGCCGAAATTAAAATTTTCTTGTGGATAGTGTTTGAGTTCACTTATGAACCGGGTAGCCGTTCGAGTGGAAGCAGAGGGTGCGTTCGCGCAGGGCAGGCCATTCCTGCCTCCGGTGTGGCGTCACACAACTGGTCGGGGGGCCGGATCACTGCTTCCGAGTTTGAAAGGAATAAGTAATGTCGAACATCGTCAAGCGCACTGCAGCAGGTGCAGTGCTTGGGGGATCACTGCTGTTCACCGCCATGGGCGTGGCCGAGGCCGCACCACCGGTCAATCTTCAGGATGGTTTGGTGAATGTCGGCGTCGGCAACGTGACAATCGCCAAGGACGTCAATGTTGGGGTCGCAGCACAGATCATCGCCGCGGTCTGCGGCACGAATGTGGATGCCGCGGTCCTGGGAACGGTCGACCAGACCGGCAATCCCCAGACTTTCTGCACTCTTCCCGGGGGACCCCTTTCCGTCGCCCAGAACGCCGGAACCAGTCCCGGAAACTCCGGTAACGCTCCCGGCAACAACCGCTAATCCCTACTCCGTCACCGCCCGCATCTTTACGGTGCGGGCGGTGACCCGGGTGAAGGGTGACTGGGGACAGAGTGACGAACGAGAGCAATGGGGTGAGAGTGTCGTTTGCTAATCGAGGGGTTTGGCCGCCATCCGATACGGGATCATAGCTCGCGTTTGGGCGGTAACGGCCCAGGGTATGGCTCTAGTCGCCGTATGTTGGGTGACCGTTCGGAGAGGCTGGAACATGACTTCTAGTGTTTGCCCAGTATGTGGATATCCCGCGATGGGCCGCGGTCCGTGCGCAGCGTGTCTACAGGGACTTGCTGAGATGCCCACGATTGGGCAGGTGGTCATGACGGCCGAGGAGCCGCCGGTATCGCCGAGCGCACACCCGGCGCTCATTGGCGCGTACGGCGCCAGCCGCATTTTTTAAGACTCTCATCACCTCCGTAGATCCGACGTGAAAGGGATGTCGACATGGTCAGTTTTGGTTCGCTGAATTCGCTGATCTGGCTTCTGATAATCATCGTGGTGATCGCCGTGGTCGTGTGGGCTGTACGAATGGCATCCGCACCGAGGGGCGGCCGGCCGTATCGTGAGCCGCCAGTCGTGCAACAACCCGTGGTGCAACCGCCTGCCCAGTCCGGTGGTTTGGCGCCCGGATGGTATCCGGACCAAAACGACCACCGGATAATGCGTTACTACGACGGGCGAGTGTGGACGTCTGAGACGCGCAGCGCATGAAACACAGCTGGTCCAGGTAAATCTGCGCCAACGGCCGCGTACCCCGGCTCGGGCCGCGACAATGGCCCGGAAGTCATTTAGAAACAGCGCGTCATGGTTCCGTATCGTCTTCGAGCCCGCCGGTAAAACCGCTGATAGGCGTGTCGGCACGAGTAATCAGCCGCTCAACGTACTTCGCAAGTACATCGACCTCGAGGTTCACATCGCCGCCAGTTGGGACACCGGCCAACGTGGTGTCCGACAACGTCGTCGGAATCAACGACACCTCGAACCAGTCCCGCCCCGCGTCAATGCCCAATGCCGACACCGTGAGACTGACGCCGTCGACGGCGATCGACCCCTTCTCGACGACGTAGCGGGCCAAGGCGGCCGGCAGGCCGATCCGAACCACTTCCCAGTGTTCGGACGCCGTGCGCGAGATCACAGTTCCGGTTCCGTCGACATGGCCCTGGACGATGTGGCCGCCGAGTCGCTTGTCGGCGGTGACCGCCCGCTCCAGGTTCACCCCGGGTCGCTCACCGACGTGCCGCAGCGTCGAGCGGTTCAGCGTCTCAGCCATCACGTCGGTGGTGAACTCGCCGCCGGCGAGCACCTCGACCACCGTCAGGCACACCCCGTTCACGGCGATCGAATCCCCGGGATTCGCGTCACTGGTGACC
>JAVHWG010000281.1:0-2860 GCA_032159965.1 Mycobacterium sp. | reverse complement strand
GGCACGTAGACCGGCTTCGTCAGGTCCGGGAAGCGCGTTGTGAAGGGGTTGTGCCCCCACCAGTCGAGGCGCGGGGGCTTGCCGGAGGGCAGTCGCAGCCAGTGGAGCCACCAGCGCGGCGGGACATCGCCGGCGGTGTAGGTCATTCCTCCGATGACGATGTTGCGGCGATTGGCGGCTTTGAGCGCGCCGTAGGCCGCGTCGAGCAGCAACGCATATCTGCGCGGGCCGACAGGGCTCATGCGCGGCACCGGTTGGAACTGGCCGTGGCGGTTCGGCTCGCCCCAGATCATCCACCGGCGCACCGTCGGGTAGCGGCGGGCGGCAGCCGCGAGGAAGTCGGCGTAGGCCCCGGCCTTCGTTGGAGCCCAGACTCGCGTCCGGCCGCCATTCGCCCAGCCCGGGGTGTGGAGGACCATCAGCGAGATTCCGATCCCGGCCTGATCGGCAGCGCTGATCGCCTGGTCAACCGAAGCCGGCCACGCGTAGGCGGGGTCGCCAGGGTCTCGCGGAGCGGTCGGGCGATTCGCCGCGACGTCGGCCCAGTCGATCGTCAACTGCAGATCGTCGACCTTCAGGTTCTTGTAATCGGTGAACGCGGAGCGGCCGTCCGGCAATTGCAGCGGGCCCCAGATCGACTTGATCTCCGCCATCGCGGATGGCGGGCCGAGCGCCAACGCGCCAAGGATCATCGCCTGGACGAGGCCGAACTTGGCGCGGCGGCCACGCGTGCGATTCGCCGGGTCGGGGTGTGTGCGCGCCAAGGAACCGATGGCGGGTTACGGTAGCGACGCTGCGCCTGGCAGGGCTAGGGTGTGCGGCATGACGGCTCCGCCTCCCAGGGAAACGCTTTCGTGCGCGCACTCGTAACCGGATGCGCAGGGTTCATCGGGTCGCACCTCACCGACGCTCTGCTGGCGGAGGGCCACTCCGTCGTCGGCATCGACTGCTTCAACGACAACTACCAGCGGCCGCCGAAGCTTCGCAATCTGAACCACCAGGCGCGGGACTGGGAAGCGTTCGAGTTCATCCCGATCGACCTCAGCCGAGGTGGACTGGATGACCTGGTCGCAGACTGTGACGTGATCTTTCACCTTGCTGCGGAGCCTGGCGTGCGGTCGAGCTGGGGCCAGCGGTTCGAGAACTATCTGCAGAACAACGTCGTCGCGACTCAGCACCTTCTGGAGGTCCTGAAGGGCTATCCAGAGAAGCGGTTGGTGTACGCGTCGTCTTCGTCGATCTACGGCGACGCGGAGCAGATGCCGACCCCGGAGTCGGCCACGCCGCGGCCCGTATCGCCCTATGGCGTGTCCAAGCTGAGCGCCGAGCACCTTTGCTATCTCTATCGCGTCAACTACGGGCTCGACGAGGTCGTGCTTCGTTACTTCACGGTCTACGGCCCCCGGCAGCGGCCGGATATGGCCTTCCACCGGTTCTGCCGGGCGGCACTCGCCGGTGAGCCGATCGCTGTCTTCGGCGATGGACGGCAGACCCGCGATTTCACCTTCGTTGCGGACATCGTGGCCGGCACGATGGCCGCAGCCAACCCCGACGTGCCCTCCGGAGGTGTCTACAACCTGGGGGGCGGGTCGCAGACGAGCATCCGCGACGCGGTGGGGTTGATCGAGGTCCTGGCCGGGCGGGATCTCGACGTGCGCTATTCGTCGAAGGAGCGTGGCGACGTGAAGGACACGTCAGCCGACACGACGCGCGCCAGGCAAGACCTCGGGTTCAATCCGAGCGCAACGCTCCAGGCCGGGCTTGCCGCGCAGTTCGAGTGGCACCGCACCGTCGATCCGGCGGCTATGCTCGATCTGAGTGGGGGAGTCTGAGGCCGCGAACCACCCAGTGAGGGTTGTCCGTGTCATTGCTCGGCTCAACATCGGGGGGCCGGCGATCCAGGTGATCAGCCTGACCAAGCTCCTCGAGCCGCTCGGGTACGAGACCGTTCTGGTGCGGGGCGTGGAGGGACCGCATGAGGGGTCGATGGATCACCTCGCGAGCGAGATGGACGTCCATCCGCAGCTGCTGTCCTCGTTGCGTCGCGAGCTCGGCCCACATGATGTGCGCTCCGTGGCCGAGCTGGTCCGGCTGTTCCGGCGCGTGCGACCGACAATCCTCCACACGCATACGGCGAAGGCGGGGACGGTGGGGCGGATCGCCGCGCTGCTGGCGGGCCAGAGCGCGCCGCCGGTGCGAGTCCACACGTTCCACGGCCACGTCTTCAAGGGCGAGTTCGCGTCGCCGCGAACGGCCGGCGCGTTCGCTCGGATCGAGCGCGCGCTGGCCCGTTCCACCTCGCGGCTCGTCGCGGTGTCGGAGGAGGTGCGACACGACCTGGTCAGGCTGAGGATTGCGCCGCCGGAGAAGATCGAAGTCGTTCATCTGGGATTCGATCTGGCGCCGTTTGCGGCCACGCCCGAGGTCCGCGCTGCCAACCGCGCAGCGGTGCGCTGGCAACTGGACATCCCGGCAGAGGCCAAGGTCGTATCGGTGATCGCGCGCGTCGTGCGTGTCAAGCGAATTGACCGATTCATCGAGCTCGCCCGGTCTCTGAAGGACGAAGCCGATGCCTATTTCGTCGTCGTCGGGGACGGCGACTTGAGGGAGTCGCTCGAACAGTCCGAGATTGCGCGCAGCCTTGGAAACCGGCTCGTGTGGGCCGGCTTCCGGCACGATATTGCGGCGGTGTGCCACGCCAGTGACGTCGTGGCGCTCACGTCGGCGAACGAGGGGACGCCCGTGTGCCTGATCGAGGGCCAGGCGGCCGGCGTTCCGGTGGTCGCAAACGACGTTGGCGGGGTCCGGACGGTTGTTCACGACGGAAGCACGGGTTTCGTCATCCCTGAAGCCGATCCCG
>JAVHWG010000600.1:0-20952 GCA_032159965.1 Mycobacterium sp. | reverse complement strand
TGGCGAACTTCTTCAATGCCTTCGCCGCGTCGACCGGCTCGCCGGAGACGAACGCGATCGCCGTCGGCCCGACGAACAGCTCGTCAAGACCGTCGACGCCAGCCTCTGCTGCCGCACGCCGGACGAGCGTGTTCTTCGCGACAGAGTAAGTCGCGGAGTCGCCGAGCGATCGGCGCAGGTCGGCCAGATTCGCGACCGTCAGGCCGCGGTACTCGGTCACCAGCGCAGCGGTGGCTTCCTTGAACTGCTCGGCGATGTCGGCAACGGCGGTGGCCTTGTCAGCCTTGGCCATTCATGCCTCCTCGGATGGGTATCGGGTGCCCAAAGAAGATCGCCGGCGGAAATGGACCCGGGCCGGAAACGACAGACGCCCCGACGCAGGGTCGGGGCGCGCGCGAGCTGAGCCTCGTCCTCCTGCGTGGGCCGCCGGGATCGTGTCCCGGACCTTCGACCGAATTTCTTCGGCGACCGACGGTCTTCGGTGGAGCCGTCCCAGGGTAGCGCAAACGGGACCCATCAGCCAAAACGCCGCCAACCGCCTGTGCGGGGTAAGGGGGTCAGGAGTCGACGAGCGCGGCGGCACCGACAAGCCCTGCGTCGCCACCCAGCTCGGCGGGCACCACCCGAAGCCCCGCCAAGAAGTCGAGCCCGGCATAGGTATGCAACGCCTCACGCACGGGGTCGAACAGCAGTGCACCTGACTTCGCGACGCCCCCGCCGATCACCACGAGGTCCAGATCGCACACTGCCGCCACCGACGCGATCGTCGCCGCCACTGCTGTCGCGCCCCGGCGGAAAGCCTTCAGCGCGACGGGGTCGCCGGCGTTCGCGGCGTCGGCGAGTTCCTTGGCGTCCGCGTCGGCCGGTGCGTCCCAGCCGTGGTCGCGGGCCCACTTCGCCAGGTGCGGGCCGGACGCAACGGTCTCGACGCAGCCGTGGCCCCCGCAGGTGCAAAGGGCACCTTCGGGTTCGACGACGACGTGCCCGACGTGTCCTGCGTTACCGGTCCGGCCGTCGTAGGGCGCACCGTCGAGCACCAGGCCGCCCCCGATCCCCGTCGACACCACCATCCCCAGCATGAACTGCGCTCCCCTGCCGGCCCCGTGCCGATACTCGCCGACAGCCATGCACAGTCCGTCGCCACCCAGCCGCACCGGCAGTCCAGGAAGCAGCGCTGCGACGCGCTCGCGAAGCGGAAAGTCTTGCCAGGCAGCGATGTTGATCGGGCTGACCGTCCCGCTGGGCAGATGGATGGGGCCGGCGGAGGCAATGCCTGCGCCCCGGACCGGCGTGTGCGACGTCGTCTCGGTGATCAGCGCCTCGACGGTCGCCCATACCGTCTCCGCGTCAGCGTGCGGGGTTGGACGCATCGCGGTGTGCACCAGCACGCCCTCTGAATTCACCAGGGCAACAGCGATTTTCGTCCCGCCGATGTCGATGGCCAGGGTGGGCTCAGCCATCAGTGTCGATGGGTGTTGTCGGGTTGGCTTGGATCGCCGGGATGTTCGTAGCCGCAGGCGAGTTCGACGAGCGCGGCGCGCCGCTCGTCCAGCCACACCCGAAATGCGCGACGCCGCGCGGCACCCCGAAGATGTGCACGGATGACGGGTCGGACGTCGTCCAACGACGGAGCTACAGCAGGCGCGCGCCAACCGTGCACCCGCGGACGGGCCGCGAACCGCAAGGGGTTTCGGGCGTGGTAGTCGGTGACCTCGTCGTCGGACACGTCGACCTCGCCGGTGATTCGCGCAAACACCGACCTGGCAAGCGGATCCGCCAGCGCCGCAGCGGCCACGCTGCCGATCTCCAGCCGAGCGGACTCATCGGGTAGCACGGCGTCCAGCTCGGGAGCGTGTTCGGCCGTCACCCCCAACGACGCCGCCTCGGTGGCCACGACGTGTTGGGTGACGACGAGCTGCGTCAGCCAGCGCCTCAGTTGCCTGCCCTCGCTGGTGCCCGGCCGGGGTAGCGCCGACGCGAGCGGGCCGGCCCGCAGGGCCGCCTCGCGGCGGTCGACCTCGTCGACGCCTACCGGGACTCCGCCGACGGTGGCCGCGACGGCGCTCACGTGACCGTCACCTTCACCGCGGGCGTGTAGAGCAACCGACCCGCGCAGCCGACTCGCACCAGCGCCCACCACTCGCCGGGCTCCGTCCACACCGGCGGCGCCACATCGAACTCCAGATCCACCTGCCCGCCGGCAGGCAGGATCGCGCCGATCACGGCCGGGCCCAGCCATTCCCACGTTCCCCACGGGCTGATCAGGTGGGCTTCGGCGGCTAGGTCGGCGCGCGCATCAGTGCCCACGGTGACCGACAGCCGCGCAGAAGAACCCGCAGCCACCTCGATCGCCGCCGGTTCGTCGACCAACTTCAGCACCTCGGGACGGGAGACCCGTCCGCGGCGGCGGAACGCGCTCAGCCAGCGGCGGCCCGCGGGACCGGCGACGGTCACCAGGCAGACGTCCTCCACCGTCTGCCGCCATGCGGACGGGATTGAGGGCAAATCGCTTCCGGTGACGGATAATTCGGCTCTCACCGGGTAGACACCACTCGTCGTCTCGGCGGGCATGGCGAGCTCGACGTCGGCCTCCAGGTGTCCCCCCGGCGGCAGCACGAACGACAGCTCGTCCGGAGTGGCCGTCCATCCCTGCGGACACACCAGCCGGACCTTGCCGTGAAGCGCGGCGTCGGTGCAGTCACTTGCGGCCGTGAGCCGCACGACCACGGAGGCATCCGGCTCCGCATCCAGGCGTGGAGGATGGATGTATGCGACGGCTGGGAGCCCGCCCAGGGGTGCCGGCCCGCGGTTGTGCAACCAATACCGGGCGTAAAGTGGTTGCGCCGCTTCGGAATCCGGCGCCAGGGGGCCGGGGTCGGCGTCCAGCACCCTGGGGAGATTGAGGCGGGCGCGCAGGGACGCGATCTCAAATCCGTGCAGGCTCAGCGCACCTGCCGCCTGGTGCGCGAGCGGCTGCTCCAGCAGGTCGACGCGCGTGGTGGCGGCCACCGTGCGCAGCCCCGACCGGATGGCCACCTCGGTCGAGGATCCGTCGCATTCCACCAGCCGCACGGCCACCGCCTGCGCCGGGTCGACGGGAACGCTGCTGCCACTGGCCAGTGGATTGCCCGCGGCCTTGAGGGCACCCAGCAACACCGAACCGGCGGGTTCGACCTCCAGCAGCGAGCCGAACGACGGCAACCCGCCGCCCCCGTCGTGGCCGCCGTGCATCGCCAGCAACGAGTGCGAGAATTCGGCACTGCGAACGGGCAATCGCGCTGTGCGCCAATCGCCCTCGCCCGACACCACCGCGTAGTCGAACGTGTGCGTCCAGTGCTGCGCCTGAAAATTGGATCCGTCGGGCGCCGTCCTGCGCGGCTCGTCGATCCAGGTACCCGACGGCCATCCCGTGCACGAACGCATCAGCGAGGTGTGCAGCGTGCCGTCGGGCTCGACGGCGAAGCCGGGGACACCGCGGTTCAGCAGCGCGACGGTCCGCGACTCGAACGGCTCCGATTGCGGCGGCGCATCCCCCCGTTCGACGGTGATCTCCGCGTCGGCGAGGTCCTCTGCGACCGAAGCCACCGCCTTCTGCAGGTCCGTCGCCGCGATGATGAGTACCGGCAGTGCCCGCGCTGCGCGCAGATCCGCGTCGGGCACCCATTCGCTCGCCAGCGACGTGGCGGCAGGAACCCATACCCTGGCGATGCCGTTGGCGTAGAGCTGTCTTTTGACCTCGTCGGTGTAGACGGGGTCAGCGGCGGCCAGAACCTCTGCGGTGAAGGTGTTTTCGTCGGGTCCGCCCAGCGCGATCCGGGTGTTGGGCAGGTTGGAGTCGACGGCCAGCGCGCCGTACCTGGACCTGTCGGCACTGCTGCAGGTGGCGGTCACGCCCGCGCGGACCAGCGCGACCATCAAGTCGCGCGCCAGTGCTCCGGACACGGTTTCGCTCGGCGTGACGACCTCTGCCACCGACATCGCGCGGACATACTCGCCGACGCGGACGCGAGCGGTCGCCGACAAGCCGAACCACCCGTAGGCGGGGTTGTCCAGCGTCCACGGGTGCTCGCCGGCTTCGACGGCGTTCTCCGCGCCCCGGTCGTGCAGCAGGCCGAAACCGCGGCCGATCACCGCGTCGCCGACCTCGCTGACCGGCAACGCGCCCGGCACCGGGCAGGGCCAGCGCAGCCGGACGAGGCGGTCGGCATCGGTGAATTCGTCAATCGTCGTCCTGCAGTCGACCCTGGCCACTGCGGCCCACAACGTCACGATCTGGGAGTAGCGCAACAGCTTTCCGATCCGGCCGCGCACCACGATCCGCTGGCCGATCGGGCACCGGAACGCCTGCACCGACTCGGCTGCAGCGGCGGCTGAGCCGACCACCGGCCCCTTCGGGATCAGGTGCCACGGCCCCTCGCCGCTGTGCGGATGCGTGGAGTACTCGTCGTAGACGGCCACTTCGTTGCCGACCCGTCCGTCGGCGATCAGTTGGCTGCCGGAGCCAAGGTCGACCAGCGACGACACGGCGCCCCCGCGGGCAGGATCGACGCTCAGGCGGTAGTGCTCGTTGGCGATCTCGTTGCCGTCCAACGGCTCCCAGCCCGCCGCCTCATCACCCGCCGACAGCCGGTAGGCCCGCCAGCCCAGCGACGGCACGTCTCGCGCGAGCCAGCTGACCGACCGCCCGCCGTGCTCGACCAGCGCCGGAATCGCAGCGCCGTCGGCGTCAAGCACCCGCACCCCGTCGCCGAGAGGTTCGTCAAGTCGCGCGGTGACGACATCGGTCCTGTTGTGCGCCAGCGTATTCCAAACAGCGAAAGACCCGTCAACCGCACTGGACAGTAGCGCGAGCGAATTGTCACGCGCGGTGCGGCCGAGGTCCCAGGCGTCGCGCCAGCCGGTCAACAGGTCGAGATAGACCTGATCGGATTCCGACCCGGTGATGGCGTCGTGGTGCGCGCCGTAGGCCAGCTGAACCCACGCCTTCTCGAATGCGGCCTGAGGATAGGTCGCACCGCCGAGCAGGCAGGCGAACACCGCAAGCCGCTCGGCATCCAGCACGGCCGTTTCGGCGGCGCGGTTGGCCTGCTTGGTGTCGATGTACGAGACGTCCTTGCCGGTGTAGATCGGGTTCATGTCCCTGGTCTGAGGCGACGCTTGTATTCCGTTCGCGTCCAACTCTTTTCGAACGGCGGCGAAGAACTCCTGCGGCAGTGCGGAGATGAACCTGGGCCAGGTGTAGCGGGCGTTCCAGTCGCGGTGGATCTCGGTGACCCATTTGTTCGGCGGTGTGTAGTCGGTGCCGACGGGCAGCAGTACATTTCGGGTCAGCGCCACCGTCTTCAGCTTTTCGAACAGCCGCAGAGTTGCGGCTTCGGCCGCCTGCAAGGTCGGTTCGGAGTCCATTCCCCAGCCGGCCCCGTAGTGCGCGGGCATGTAGTGGGTGAGCAGGCCGCGTCCTGACGGTGAGATCCACTCGAACTCGCTGGAGAACTGCATCTTCTGATCCGGATCGTCACCCGGGCCCCATTGGTGATACGGACCGCGCGCCCACGAACTCGACGTCAGACCGGCGTCGGCCGCCATCCCCGGGAACTGCGGATCGTGGCCGAAGACGTCCAGCTGCCATGCGGTGGCGGGGTCGGCGCCCATCACATCACGCTGAAACGCCAAGCCGTGCACGAAGTTCCGGATCGTTGTCTCCGGGCTGGTCAGGTTGGTGTTCGGCTCGTTGTATGCACCGCCCATGATCTCGAGGCGGCCGTCGGCGATCAGCCGGCTGAGATCTTCGCGATCCTCCGGGCAGGCGTCCCAGTACGGCTTGAGGTAGTCGACCTCGGCAAGCACGAACTTGTAATCCGGCTCCCGCCGGGCCATCTCGAGGTGCGCGTTGACCAATGCGAAGCCGTTCATCTGCCGCCCGGGCGGGTCCTCGTTCCATTCACTGGTGTAGGCGCCCTGGGTGTTCCACCACACCGGGTCGTAGTGGAAGTGGCTGATCATGTACATGGTCCAGCCGGGCTCGGCTACCGCGAATGTGAACGAGGTCGAGTCGTCCCCGACGAGCACCCGCGCGTCACGCTTCTGACCGGGCACCGGATCGTCGACCTCGACGGGCACTTCCGCCACCCCCGACTCGGGGTAGCGCGGCTGGTCCACCGACCTCAGCCCGTCGCCCTCGACGCGAATTCCCTGACTACGCCCGCGGAATCTCACCCGGACCAGTTGCAGCGGCGCGTCAGGCGGACCGGTGAACAGCTCCGTCGACTCCACGGAGGTGACGTGCACGCCAACACCCTACGTGCGGGCGATGAGCCGCTTGGCCGAAGAGAGAAAGGAACCGTGCGAACATCCCCTGATGACGGCGCATGCGGGTCAGAAATCCAGCCTCACGGTGATGACGCTGAACCTGTGGGGGCACAACAAGTGGAGAAGCCGGCGGTGGGCGGTGGTCGACTGGATCAACGAACTCCAGCCCGACCTCGTGGCGCTGCAGGAGGTCGTGGTCCGGCGGATCGGCATCAGGCAGGCGTCCTGGATCGCCAAGCGCACCGGGATGACGGCGACGTTCGGCCCGGCCAAGCCGATCCGGGGCGGCCACTTCGGCAACGCGGTGCTCAGTCGGCTACCGGTGCGGGGCTCTCGGTGCCGATCGTTGACCGACGCATGGAGCGGCAACGAGCCGCGCGCGATCGTGACGGTCGACGTCGACGCACACGGCCGCCGGGTCTTCTGCTCGTCGACCCACCTGTCGTGGCAGCCCGACGAGGGATGGATACGTCAGCAGCAGGTTCGCGACATCGCCCGCGTCGTCGGCGCACAACCGGCCGATGCGCTCGCGATCGTCTGCGGTGATTTCAACGCAACGCCGGACTCCCCCGAGATTGGCTTCATGAAAAGCCGCGACCTCACCGACACGTACGCCGCGGCGAACCCCGGCGAGCAGGGCCACACGTGGAGCAACGCCAACCCGTTCGCGGCCGAAGAGAACCTGCCGGACCGGCGCATCGACTACATCTTCGTCAGCGCGGGCCGCGTACGGTCCGCTGACGTGGTCTGCGACCAGCCGCGCCGGGGCGCGTGGCCGACCGACCATTTCGGTGTCGTTGCGCGGGTGGACTTCTAGCGGCGGATGTCCGCGACGAGTGCGCGATGGTCCGAGATCGACAACAGTGGCGCGTCACGACCCTGCACCTCGAGCGTGTGGTCGTCGGTGAGGATGTGGTCCAGCTGACGTTCTGGAATCTCCGCCGGGAAGGTCATCGCGTCGGCAAGGGATCGCAAGCGCGTCACGCGGCGCACCGCGGCCGGCGCCATGTTCAGGTCGCCCATCAGGACGTGCGGACCCTCGAAGCCGCGCAGGTCGCGGACCAGCCGCCGCAGCTGAAGCCGGCCCCAGCCGGGGACGAACGACAGATGGGTGTTGGCGACCGTGAGCGGGCCCAGCGGAGTGTCGACGCGCGCGATCACCGCCGCCCGGGGTTCCTCGTTGACGACGACGACGCGGTGGGGTCCCGGCACGTACATCGGAAACCGCATCGGAATGCGGGGAAGTCGCACCACCTGCCAGTCGTGGACCGGGAAGCGCGACAGCAGCGCGATGCCGTACCCGGCCGTGCCCGGTTGCTCACTGCCGGTTGCGGCCATCCAGGTTGCGCCGGGCGTTCCGGAGATCGCGGCGACGAACCGGTGGCTGACCGCGCCCATCGCGTCGGCGGCGATCGCGGTGAGGTCGGCCATCGCGGACCGCGGCTGGTCCAGGTCGACCTCCTGAAGCGCGAGCACATCCGCGTCGAGCTGTTTCACCGACTCCGCGAGCCGACCGGGCTCGACAGTGCCGTCGTGAACACTGCGTCCGTGCAGGATGTTGAAGGTTGCCAGCCGCATGGGTATTACTTACCCGCCATGACGGAAAGCCGCTCGGTCCTCGCCCGCAACGACGAGTTGCGTGCTGCCCTCAAGCGCGCCGCGTCCGCGTTGAAGGCCGACGGGCCTGCCTTCGCGCTCGGCGGGAGCTACGCGCTGTGGGCGTACGGCGGCCCCGAACCCGTGCACGACGTCGACTTCGTGGTGGCGGAAGCAGACGCCGACGCCGCGGCCGCGACGCTCAAAGATGCCGGCTTCCATGTCGACCGGACGCCGGAGGACTGGTTGTTCAAGGCCTGCATCGGCGACGGTGTCGTCGACGTGATTCATCGGCTGAACGGGGTCCCGGTCGACGCGCAAACGATCGCGGGGGCTGAGCAGATCGATGTGCTGGCGATCAGGATGCGTGTGTTGTCGGCGACGCACGTCGTGACGGAGAAGCTGCGCTCGCTCAACGAGCACCATTGTGATTTCGCGGCATTCCTGCCCGGCGTGCGTGCGGTGCGCGAGCGGGTTGACTGGGACCGCGTTCGTGCCGACAGCGCCGACAACGATTTCGCTGTGGCGTTTCTGGTGCTGACGGACAGGCTGGGCATCACGTCCTGACGGCCGCTCGGTGCAACCGGTCCGCAACGACGCGCAGACCCTCGGCCACCTCGGCCGGCGCGAGTACCTCGAAGTCGACGCCGACCATCGCCAGATACACCGCGATCATCTGGGCATCGTCGCCACCGGCAGTGACCAGGCATGCGTCGGGCCCGTCCGGCTCGACTGTCGCCGACCCGGGCGAAAAGTGCTGCGCCACAATGGCATAGGGGGCAAAGTAGCGGACCCGCGCAACGTAGCGGTACGGCGAGGCGCTGATCGAGCTCCGCACATACGCCGCCGCGTCGGGTGCATCGCGAGAAGCGAAGGTGCTACCGGCCGCCGCCACCTGCGTCATCCGGTCCAGCCGCAGACTGCGCCAGTCGTCACGGTCGCGGTCAAAGGCCATCAGGTACCAGCGCCGGCCCGTCGTCACCAGCTGATACGGCTCCAGGCGCCGCCGCGTGGCCCGACCGGCGCGGTCGGTGTACTCGAGCGTCACGTGTTCGCGGTCTCGGCACGCACGCGCCAGCGTCATCAATATGTCGGGCGCCACCAGCTCGAGCGGCTCACGGGTGAGCGTCGTCGTCGCCTCGTGCACCGCAGCGACTTGAGAGCGCAGTCGCGAGGGCAGCACCTGATCCAGCTTGCTCAGCGCGCGCAGCGCGGCCTCGCCCACGCCGGCGACGGTGCCGCCCGCCGCCAGGCGCAGCGACACCGCGACCGCGACGGCCTCGTCGGGATCCAGCAACAACGGCGGCAGCGCCGCGCCTGCACCCAGCTGGTACCCGCCGCCGTGCCCGCGGCTTGCCAGCACGGGGTAGCCCAGGTCACGCAGCCGTTCGACGTCGCGGCGCACGCTGCGCCCGGTCACCCCCAGCCGTTCGGCGAGCTCGTCGCCGCTCCACACTCGCCGGGACTGCAGGAGCCCCAGGAGTTGCAGCACGCGGCCCGTCGTTTCCGCCACCCGACCAGCCTCGCACAGTCAGAGGACAGAAACTGTCCGCTATTGCTGTCAGAGTGGACCCATGACGGACTGGACCACACAACTGGCCGACCAACTCGACTTCCACTGGCGCGGGCAACTGCGTCCGCGCCTGGACGGACTGACCGATGACGAGTACTTCTGGGAACCGGTGAAGGACTGTTGGACCGTGCACCCCGACGGCTCCGTGGACTTCGCCTTCCCGCAGCCGCAGCCCGCACCGGTCACGACGATCGCGTGGCGGATGGCGCACGTGATCGTCGGCGTGCTGGCGATGCGCAGCCACTCCCACTTCGGCGGGCCGCCCGCGGACTATCAGTCATGGCCGTACGCCACCGACGCGGCCACCGCTCTGGCTCAGCTCGACGATGCGTATGCGCGGTGGATCCGCGGGGTACGGGCGCTGGACGGGGCTGCCCTGGCCCAGCCCGTCGGACCCGCCGAAGGACCGTACGCCGAGCACCCGATGTCCGTCCTGGTCTTGCACATCAATCGCGAAATGATCCATCACGGAGCTGAAATCGCTTGTCTGCGTGATCTTTACACTCATTCCCATTAGACGAAATCCACAGAGGGGAAACATTGTGTCCGCACTTGCCTCACCCGTCACCGACGAACGCGACGCGCTACGCGAGTTCGTGTCCTACCACCAGGACGCGTACTTCGCGATCGCCTACGGCCTGACCGACCAGCAGGCACGCTCGATCCCGTCGGCCAGCGCGATGTCGATCGGTGGTGTGATCAAACACGTCACCGGGATGCAGCGGACGTGGATGGCGCGCGTCGCGTCCGCGCCCGAGCCGCCGACGCCGGACAACCGTTCCTTCGAGGAGCGCCGCGCCGAATTCGAGGACGAGTTCACGATGCGCGAGGACCAGACGCTGGAGGAAATCCTCCAGCGGTTCGCCGCCCAGAACGCCAAAACCCTCGAGCTGGTGCAGACCGCGGACCTCGATCTCCCGGTGCCGGTTCCGACCGACGCGCCGTGGTTCCCGAAGGACATCACGCAGTGGTCGGTCCGCTGGGTGATCCACCACGTCATCAACGAACTGGCCCGGCACTCCGGTCAGGCAGACGTCATCCGCGAGTCGATCGACGGCGCGACGATGTACGAGCTCATCGGCGGCCTGGAGAGCTGGGAGGAGACGGACTGGCTCAAGCCGTTCAAGCCGGCCGGCTAGCGGCACCGCATCGAGCGCACGGTTGTTGGCGCCCCCACTCGCAATTCGGGTACGCAAACCGTGCGCTCGGCGCCGCAATGGCGCAGCTCAGATTATGACGATCCTAAAAACCCCTGGCACACTGCAGAGATGAGCTCCAAGCATCGCGAGATTGCCAGGCTCGACCGCGTCCCGCTGGTCACCGAGGCCGCCCGCGTCGGCGCGACGGGCTGGCAGGTCACCAAGGCCGCCGGCCGGGTAGCCGGGAACGTGTTCGGCAAGGGCCGGTTGCAGCAGAAGGTCATTCACGAGATCCCGCACGTCTTCGCCGATCTCGGCCCCACCTACGTCAAGTTCGGCCAGATCATCGCCTCCAGCCCCGGCGCATTCGGCGAACCGCTGTCACGCGAGTTCCGCAGTCTGCTGGACGCTGTGCCGCCCGCCGATCCCGACGAGGTGCACAAACTGTTCATCGAGGACCTCGGCGAGGACCCGAACACGCTGTTCGCCAAGTGGGACGACCGGCCGTTCGCATCGGCGTCCATCGCTCAGGTGCACTACGCCACGCTGCACAGCGGCGAAGAGGTCGTGGTCAAGATCCAGCGTCCCGGGATCCGCCGCCGGGTCGCCGCCGACCTGCAGATCCTCAAGCGCGGGGCGCAGATCGTCGAGCTCGCGAAATTGGGCAGGCGGCTCAGCGCTCAGGACGTCGTCGCCGATTTCTCCGACAACCTGGCCTCCGAACTGGACTTCCTGACCGAGAGCCAGTCGATGGAAACCTGGGTCGAGCACATGAACGCCTCGCCCCTGGGAAAGGACATCCGGGTGCCAGGCGTGCACTGGGAGTACACGACCAGCCGGGTACTGACGATGGAGCGGGTGCAGGGCATCCGCATCGACGACGCGAAGGCGATCCGCCAAGCCGGGTTCGACGGCACCCAGCTGGTCAAGGCGCTGTTGTTCAGCGTGTTCGAGGGCGGCCTGCGGCACGGCTTGTTCCATGGCGACCTGCACGCGGGCAATCTCTTCGTCGACCCCGACGGCAAGATCGTGTTCCTCGACTTCGGCATCATGGGCCATATCGATCCGCGCACGCGGTGGCTGCTGCGGGAGCTGGTGTACGCGCTGCTGGTCAGCAAGGATCACGCCGCGGCGGGCAAGATCGTCGTGCTGATGGGTGCGGTCGGGAACGTGAAACCGGAGGCGGAGGCCGCCAAGGATCTGGAGAAGTTCGCCACACCGCTGACCATGAAGAACCTCGGCGACATGAGCTACGCCGACATCGGCAAGCAGCTCTCGACGCTGGCCGACGCCTACGACGTGAAGCTGCCCCGCGAGCTGGTGCTGATCGGCAAGCAGTTCCTCTACGTCGAGCGCTACATGAAGCTGCTCGCCCCGAAGTGGCAGATGATGTCCGATCCGGAGCTCACCGGCTACTTCGCGAACTTCATGGTCGAGGTCAGCCGCGAGCATAAAGAGGTGGATGTCTAATGCAAATGCGAACCGGCACAGCACATTCCGGCGACGTCGACATCTACTACGAGGACATGGGCAACCCGGACGACCCTGCCGTCCTGCTCATCATGGGCCTCGGTGCCCAACTCCTGCTGTGGCGCGACGGCTTCTGCGAGAAGCTCGTCGACCAGGGCCTGCGCGTCATTCGCTACGACAACCGTGACGTCGGGCTGTCGACGAAGATGCGTGGGCAGCGGTCCGGCGGGACGCAGCCGATCAAGTTGGTGCGCTCGTTCCTGGGAGCGAAGAGCCCGGCCGTCTACAACCTCGAGGACATGGCCGACGACGCGGCGGCGCTGCTCGACCACCTCGGGATCGAGCACGCGCACATCGTCGGTGCGTCGATGGGCGGGATGATCGCCCAGGTGTTCGCGGCGCGCTTCAAGGCCCGCACCGACACCCTCGCCATCATCTTCTCGAGCAACAACCAGCCGTTGCTGCCGCCGCCCGGACCGCAGCAGCTGCAAGCACTTCTCTCCAAGCCGAAGGACCCGTCGCCAGAGGGCATCGTCGAGAACGCGATCAAGGTCGGCCGAGTCATCGGCAGCCCGGGGTATCCGAAGTCCGAGGAAACCCTGCGGGCAGAAGCCCTTGAAGGCTACGAGCGGGCCTACTACCCCGCCGGCTATGCACGGCACTTCGAGGCGATCATGGGCAGCGGCAGCCTGCTGCACTACGACCGGCAGATCGAGGCGCCGACGGTCATCATCCACGGCAAGGCGGACAAGTTGATGCGGCCTGCGGGCGGCAAGGCGATCGCGAAGGCCATCCCGCGGGCTCGCCTGGTGATGTTCGACGGCATGGGTCACGATCTGCCCGAACCGCTCTGGGACGACATCGTCGGCGAACTCAAGACCAATTTCGCCGAAAGCCGCTGACCAGCGGTTCCATCGTCGAGATTCGCAGCTAATAGGCTCGTCGGCTACGCTGGGCCCGCGGATGCGTCGCCGATTGCCGCGTCGCGGAGAACCGTCATGCGGTTCGAATCCGCCAGACCCGCAGAAGCCAGAGAGGCAGAGCGAACAATGGCCAAACCTGCGCGTGGAGCGCTGAAGCCACATTTCGAGGACGTCCAGGCGCACTACGACCTGTCCGACGACTTCTTCCGGTTGTTCCTCGACCCGACTCAGACGTACAGCTGCGCCTACTTCGAGCGCGACGACATGTCACTCGAGGAGGCGCAGATCGCGAAGGTCGACCTCGCATTGGGCAAGCTCGGCCTCGAGCCGGGGATGACGCTGCTCGACATCGGTTGCGGCTGGGGCTCGACGATGATGCGGGCGATCGACAAGTACGACGTGAACGTTGTTGGCCTGACGCTGAGTGAGAACCAGAAGGCGCATGTCGAAACGGTTTTCGCGAAGTCCGATAGCCCGCGTTCGAAGCGCATCCTGCTTCAGGGCTGGGAGCAGTTCAACGAGCCCGTCGACCGGATCGTGTCGATCGGTGCGTTCGAGCACTTCGGCAAGGACCGCTGGGACGACTTCTTCAAGATGGCCTACGAGGCGTTGCCCGACGACGGCGTGATGCTTTTGCACACCATCACCGCGCTGACGCTCCCGGAGATGGCCGAGCGAAAGATGCCGCTGACGTTCGAGGTCGCCCGTTTCGTGAAGTTCATCCTCACCGAGATCTTCCCGGGCGGTTACCTGCCGACGATCGAGAAGGCACAAGATCATGCGACGAAGGCGGGCTTCAACCTGACCCGGACCCAGTCGTTGCAGAAGCACTACGCACGGACGCTGGACTGCTGGTCTGCCGCCCTGGAGGCGCATAAGGACGAAGCCATCAGGGTGCAGTCCGAAGAGGTGTACGACCGCTACATGCACTACCTCACCGGCTGCGCGCACGGTTTCCGCGTCGGCTACATCGACGTCAACCAATTCACCCTGGTCAAGTAAGAGCCATGGCGGATCTGACTCCACACTTCGAGGATGTGCAGTCGCACTACGACCTGTCCGACGACTTCTATCGGCTGTTCCTCGACGCGACGCAGACCTACAGCTGTGCGTACTTCCAGCGCGACGACATGTCGCTGCAGGAGGCGCAGATCGCCAAGATCGACCTGTCGCTGGGCAAGCTGAACCTGCAGCCGGGCATGACGCTGCTCGACATCGGCTGCGGGTGGGGCGCCACGATGTTGCGGGCGGTGGAGCGCTACGACGTGAACGTGGTCGGGCTGACGCTGTCGGAGAACCAGTGCGCCCACGTCGAGAAGGCGTTCGCCGATCTGGAGACAGCGCGTTCGGCGCGGGTTCTGCTGCAGGGGTGGGAGCAGTTCGACGAGCCCGTCGACCGGATCGTCTCGATCGGCGCGTTCGAACATTTCGGTCACGACCGGTGGGGCGACTTCTTCAAGATGGCTCACCGGGTGCTGCCCGCCGACGGTGTGATGCTTCTGCACACGATCACCCGGCTGACGCTGGCTGAGCTCAAGGGCCGCGACATTCCACTGTCCATGGACGCCGCGCGCTTCGCGATGTTCATCTCCAAGGAGATCTTCCCCGGCGGCCAGTTGCCCGCAGTCGACGCGGTCGAAGAATGGGCAGGCCAGTGCGGATTCACGGTCGGCCTCGTCCAGTCGCTGCAGCTGCACTACGCACGCACGCTGGACACCTGGGCAGAGGCGCTGGAGTCGAACAGGGACGCGGCGATCGCGGTCCAGTCCGAAGAGGTCTACGACCGATACATGAAGTACCTGACGGGATGTGCGGACATGTTCCGGCGGGGCTTCATCGATGTGAACCAATTCACGCTGGCGAAGAACCCGCCGCGGTGAATTGGAATCGAGCAGACGCTAAACGTTAGGGTGTAACCCTTGGGGCGAGTTGCGCGTCGACCGACCAAGCTACCGGTACGGTCTCCCCTGGGGCCGGATTCGTGACAGCCGCCACACACCGCGCCACCAGAAAGGCCAGCAGAAAGAACATGTCTGACAACTCAACCGGCACGAAGGAACTGCGGCCGCACTTCGAGGACATCCAAGCTCATTACGACCTGTCCGACGACTTTTTCGGCCTGTTCCAGGACCCGACCCGCAAATACAGCTGTGCCTACTTCACCGGCCCGGATGTCACGCTGTCGCAGGCGCAGATCGCCGACGTCGACCTCAACCTGGACAAGCTGGACCTCAAGCCCGGGATGACGCTGCTGGAGGTCGGCTGCGGCTGGGGTCTGACGCTGCAGAGGGCGATGGAGAAGTACGACGTCAACGTCGTCGGGCTGACGTTGTCCAAGAACCAGAAGGCCTATTGCGACCAACTACTGGGCAAGCTCGACAGCGACCGGACGTTCGACGTGAGGCTGGAGGGCTGGGAACAGTTCCACGAGCCCGTCGACCGGATCGTGTCGATCGAGGCTTTCGAGCACTTCGGCTTCGAGCGCTACGACGACTTCTTCAAGACGTGCTTTGACATCCTGCCCGACGACGGCCGGATGACCATTCAGAGCAGCGTCGGCTATCACCCGTTCGACCTGGCCGAAAGAGGCAAGAAGCTGACCTTCGAGCTGGCCCGGTTCATCAAGTTCATCATCACCGAGATCTTTCCCGGTGGCCGCCTGCCGACCACGCAGATGATGATCGATCACGGTGAGCAGGCCGGGTTCGTGGTGCCTGGCGCTCAGTCGTTGCGCGGGCACTACATCAAGACCCTCGGTTTGTGGTCCGCTGCGCTGGAGGCCAATAAGGACGCGGCCATCGCAGCCACCGACGAGGAGAACTACCACCGGTACATGCGGTACCTCAAGGGCGCCCAGTACTACTTCATAGACGAGGCCATCGACGTCAGCCTCGTGACCTACTTGAAGCCGGGCGCCGCGGCCTAAGCTCCGAACGTCAGGCCGCCGCCGGGCTGCTTGCCGGCGTGCCTGCGGCTGGTGTCGTCCCGCTCGTCGGAGTCGTGGCGGTGGTTGTCCCTTCGGGTGTGGCCGCACCCGTCGTCGTGCTCGTCGTCGTGCCCGTCGTCGTGCTGGGTGACGACGACGCAACGACCGGCGCCGGCTTGCCTGGCGTGAACAGGTTGCCTGCCTTGTTCTTCGGGAGTGTCGGCGCGGTCAAGACCAGCGGTTTGGTCGGCGTCAATTGGGCGGCGGTCAACTCGCCAGCAGGGTCAGTGACCTTCGGCGCCGTCACCGGCGCAGTAGTCGACACCGGGGTCTCCGTCGACGTCTTCTTCAGCGACAGCGGCGTCTGCGACGCCGCAAGCGTCGACACCGTCGTCGATCCCGTGGGCACCGGCGTAGTGAGCGTCGACGGCAGTCCCCCGAGGTCGGTCACAAACGCCTGGATGCCTTGGATACCCGCGTTGATCAGGTCGGCGGCGACGGTCAGCGGGTTCTGGAAGGGGTTGAACGGCAGGATCGACAGCGGCTGGGCGATACCCGGGTTGATCGTGCGGTTGTAGCCCAGGTTGATCAGCACCTTGGTCACCGGCGACGCCAGGTCGACGAGCGGCTGCACCAACGAGGTCAGACCCGCTGACTTCGCCAGGTCGACGAACGGCTGATAGATCGGCAGGTTCCCCTGCTGCGGAATCAGAACGAACGTCGCGTCATGGTAGGTACGGCACGTCGATCCGGCGTTGTTGCACGTCGACAGCGCGTTGTCGATAGCGCCCGCAAGCGACGTGTCGTTGTAGCCGTAGGGCAGCTGGTCAGTGGGAGCGTTGGTGTTGGGCGAGAGGTAATAACCGTGGACGTATTCGAATGCGGCCAACGCGTTCAGCATCGCCAGCGGGTTGCCCCAGTACGCCGGCGCGTCGCCGACGGGGTCGTACTCGAACGAGTAGTTGTAGCTCTTGACTCCGATGTCGGTGGGCAACTGGGGGCCGAACGTGATGTTGAGGATCGGGATCGTCGGCAGGAAGCTCAATCGCGACCACAGGCCCTGCGGGTTCTCGATGTTGCCGATCGTCACCACCGTGACTTGGTCCCTGAGGTCCTCCGGTATCGAGTACATGTAGTGCGACACCACCGCGCCGCCCTGCGAGTAACCGAACACGACAATGTGCTCGTCGGCATTAGCGGGGTCGGCAAAGAAACCGTTGACCTGCTCGGTCAGGTTCTGCACCCCGGTGCCGACCGAGACGTTCCAGGTGTCGCACGACAATCCCGGGCACCAGCCGGGCAGAGGGATCGGGAAGAAGCTGGCCGGGTAGTCGACGCCCTGCAGGTTGCAGGTCGCGTCGCAGGGGGTGTACGCCGGTCCGATGTAGCGCTTCTGGGCATTCTCTTTGTAGCCCATGACCGGCATCGGCGGGTTGATGTTGTGGGTGCCTGTGCCCGGAACGATGAACGCTGTCGCGGCCAGCGCGAGAGCGGCGGTGACTGCCGCAACCACACCGAGAACGGCAGTACTGAGCATTGCCAGAACAGCGAGAGTCAGCGCCCGCAAGGTCTTACGCATTGGTCAACAATCTCACCTGGCTGCCCAATCGGACCCCTGATTGGCGAACATTATTACCCGTTCTGTGATTGCTGTCGGATTGGGGCGGCGTCATTCGTCGGACAGGTAGAGAGTGGGACGCAGGGTCCTGCTCACTACCCGAAGAGGTGACCGATATGCAGTACTTCGCGCTCCTGCTCTCGCCTGCCGATGCCCCCGACTGGGCACCGAACCCCGCCGCAATCGAAGCCGAGATGAAGGCCTACACCGAGTTCCATGTCCGCGAAGCGGCGTCGATCAAGGCCGGCGATGCGTTGACCCCCGCCGCCGCGGGCGCTCGCGTCTCCGGCGGCCCCGATGCGCCGGTGGTGACGGACGGGCCGTTCCCCGAGAGTGCCGAGATCGCGGGCGGCTTCTATGTCTTCGAAGCCGACGACCTCGATGCCGCGATCGCGCTCGCACGTCAGATCCCGGTGGCGGCGCGAGGCGCAATCGAGATCTGGCCGATGATCATGGAGTTCACTCCGACGACGAGGCTGACCGACGAGCACTGGCTCGCGGTCCTGCTGGAGCCGCCAACGGTGAACACCACGCCGGGCTCGCCAGAGTGGGAAGCAGGGATCGCCAGGCACGGCGATTCGCCGCTGCCGCCGGTGATCACGTGGTCGGCGGTGCCGCTCTGCACCCGCCGAGCACCGCGACGACGGTCCGGGTCCGCGACGACGAGGTCCTGCTCACCGACGGGCCCTACGCCGAGGGCGCCGAGGTGGCCAACGGCTTCTACCTGCTGTCGGCGTCCGACCGCGACGAAGCGGTCAAGCTCGCGTCGATGATCCCGGCCACGACCGTCGAGGTGCGGCAGCTCATGGGCGTAGCCGGGTTGTAGCTGAGTTGACCGACCTGGACGGTGTCTTCCGACGCGAATGGGGTCCGGCCGTCGCAGCGCTGGCGCGTTGGTCGGGTGATCTCAGTGTCGCGGAGGATGCCGTCCAGGAAGCGTTCGCGGAGGCGTTACGGGCATGGCCGCGTGACGGCGTGCCCGAAAATCCGGGCGGGTGGGTGGTAACGGTTGCCCGCAATCGTGCCCGGGACCGCCTGCGGCGTGAATCTGTGCGTCCGGGAAAGGAATTGGCGGCAGTGGTGGATGACATCCGGGCGCGCACCGACGCCTCCGACCCACACCCGGTCCGCGACGATGAACTGCGGATGATGTTCACGTGCGCGCATCCGGCGCTGGACCGGCCGTCGCAGCTGGCGCTGACGCTGCGGCTGGTGTCCGGCTTGACGGTACCGGAGATCGCCCGCGCATTGCTGCAGTCCGAGACGGCAATCGGGCAGCGAATCACCCGCGCCAAGACCAAGATTCGGCACGCACGCATCCCGCTGCGGGTGCCCGCTGCTGAGCAGCTGACCGAACGCACCCCACACGTGCTGGGTTGCATCTACTCGGTATTCACCGAGGGATATTGGTCCACCGCCGGCCCTTCCGCTGTACGCGACGAGTTGTGCTCGGAGGGTGTGCGACTGTCCGCCGAGCTCTGCGCCCTGATGCCCGGTGAGCCAGAAACGCATGCGCTCTGCGCGTTGGTGACACTGCACGACGCGCGGCGGCTCACGCGGGTCGACGGCGAGGGTGCCCTGGTGCCGTTGGACGAGCAGGACCGCAGCCGCTGGGACGGGGTGGCGATCGCGCGGGGTTTGCAGCGGCTGCGGCTGGCCGCGGGGTCCCGTGGCCCGTATCTGCCGCAGGCGGTCATCGCAGCACTGCACGCGACGGCGCCGTCGTGGGAGCAGACCGACTGGGCGGGAATCTGCGAGGCGTACGACAGGTTGCTGGCGGCAGGCGATTCGCCCGTCGTACGCGCCAATCGTGCAGTGGCCATTGGCTTTCGCGATGGCCTCGATGCCGCCCTGCGGGAGTTGGACGGGGTGGCCGGCGACCCACGGCTGGCGCGTTCCAGCCTGATCCCGTCCATCCGGGCTGATCTGCTCCGACGTGGCGGGCGGGCCGAGGAGGCGCTGCCGTGGTACCAGAAGGCGGTGGCGCTGACCGGCTCGGAGCCGGCGAGGGCGTTCCTGTCGCGGCGGATCGCGGAGTGCGCCGGTACGGTCTAGCACCGTGGACAAGCGTCGGCCGGTGAAGCTGATCGCCGGACTCATCGCCCTCGCGATGACGGCCTGCGCATTGCTCGCGCGATACCTGCCGTTCGCCAATCGTCTTGTGCTGACGCTGGCGGCGTTTCTGCCCGTCTCGACCGGCGCCGGCGTGATCTCGGTGATATTGCTCGGTCTCGCGCGTCGACCAGTGCTCGCCGGGACCGCCGCGGCCGTCACGGCCGCGGCCATCGCGACACAGGTCCCGCTGTACTTCGGCGATGACGCACCGGCATCCGCCGGCGGCCTGCGCGTCCTGACGGTGAACCTCAAGCAGGGCGAAGCAGATCCGGATTCGCTTGTGCAACTGGCAAAGTCAGGACTGGACGTGCTGGCGGTACAAGAGCTGTCCTTCGACGCTCTGCACCGCCTCGACTCGTCCGGACTGAACTCCATCCTGAAGTACCGCATCGTCGAGCCGCGTGCCGATGCGTACGGGATCGGGCTGTGGAGCCGCTTTGCCATCACCGACACCAAGGCGCTCACCGACTACCGAATCGCGTGGCAGGCGGCACGAATCCAGGTGGCGGCCAACAGTATCAGCCCCGTGATCGCGGTCGCATACCTTCGCAATCCGATCCTCAACATCGACGCCTGGAGCACCGGCATCCGAAGCATGCCAACGACGTTGCGCCAGCTCGACGAATGGGCCCGCGGCGGTCCGGTAGTCATCGCAGGTGATTTCAACAGCACCCTGGACATGCGGCCGTTCCGCGACGCTCTGCAGCACGGTTACCGCGACGCCGCCGCCCAGACGGGCGCAGGTTGGCAGCCGACGTTCGAGAGCGGCAGATGGTTCATGCCGTCGCTGATAGCGATCGACCACGTGCTCACGCTTCGATGCGAAGCCAGTGGCACGCACACCGTCACCGTGCCGGGCACCGACCACCGGGCGCTTGCGACGACCATCGCGATAGCGCCCGTCTGATCGGGCGCCGATGCGTCGTGCAATCCTGGATCGATGCCTTACGGTCGCCTCGCCAACCCGGATTCCACACTCGGCACCGATCCGCGGTCAGACCCCCGGATGATCGCCGCGCTGCCGAACGCCATCCCGCCGCCGTGAAGGTGGACGATGCACGGCAGCGTCGACACGGCGGCGGACGGCGTGGTGATGTACAGCGCGATGTCGTTCCCGTCGTCGCCCGTGATCGTCGTGGTTCTGGTGGTCACTCCCTCGGCGACGGGTGCGCTCTGGGCCAACATGGTGAGCACCCCGACGAGGACCTCCTCGTACTTGGCGAGATATTTCAGTCGGCCTTCCAGCGGGGTGTCAGCGGTGACCCGCGGCAGCGGCAGCCGAC
>JAVHWG010000227.1:0-3087 GCA_032159965.1 Mycobacterium sp. | reverse complement strand
CACGCGAACGAAAGTCGGCGTGGCAATACCGGGATAGCGAATGACGACGACGAGAACACGAATCATCTCCGCGGCTTGCTGAGCGGCGCGATCGCAAGCATGGTTCGCACGTGCCTCAATCACAGCGACGATGCTCGCATTCAATGGCAAGGGGCAGCGCAGAAGTATCGAGAGCGGTGGGCGCAGGGCGACCTCGACGCCATTGCGCCGGTGCTCGCCGACCTTCTCGCCTGGCTCAGGCGCAGCGGTATCGACCCGATGTTGAACGCCGAAGTTCGGGCATTGTTCAACGATCCGATTTTCACGAACATCTCCCGCCGAATTCCTTCCGGCAGCGAGGCGCATTCGAAGTTGGTGGAGATGTTTCGACAACTCGCAGGCACCCGCGAGAATTGACGCAGCCGAAATCTAACCGGCGACGGGCGCTGACCCGAACTCAAGTTCGGGAGTCAACGCCCATCTGCCGCTTCTGGATAATCGATATCCCGATCAGCAGCGCCCCCGCCACCAGCCAGCCCGCCACCGCGACCGACCCCGCCGGGACGATTGCCAGCGCCGCCGTGCGGTGCTGCACACGAACCAGGTCGGGGTCGCTCTTGTCGTATTCGACGTAGATCCGCATGCCCTCGGCCAACTCCGAGGGGTAGAGCACCCCGAGCTGAGGCCGATACGTCACCCGGTCCGGCGTGACGAACTCGATTGTCGACCGCCGCGGTCCCGCGTTGAGCACCTCCGCCTGCGCCACCCCCATGTCGCCCTCGATCTTGCGATCGTTGCGCCACGCTCCGACCATCAGCAACAGCGACTGCAGGGTGACCACGCATGCCACCACCGCTATTCCGATCTTGATGCGGCGCAGAATCTTTCGAGATTTTGCCTGTCGCTCACTGGACGATTGCTCTTCGCGCAAGCGCTGACCGGTACTGCTCAAATCGCCGCCTTGATCGACGCATGCAACCGTCTCAGCGTGGACCGATCGGCCTTGACTTCCAGCACCCGCATCCCGGTGGCGGACTCGTTCAACGCGTCGACGAGTCCCTCCACCTCCACCTGCCTCGACTCCACGTGGTAGGCGCGGCACAACGCGCCCACGTCGATGTCGTGCGGCGTGCCGAAGATCCGCGAGGACACGTCCGAGAACCGCGGGTCGCCCTGCTCCAGCAACTCGAAGATGCCGCCGCCGTTGTCGTTTGACACCACGATCGTCAGGTTCTGTGGCACCGGTTCGGTCGGCCCGATCAGCATGCCCGACGCGTCGTGGACGAACGTCAGATCCCCGATCAGCGCGATGCTGCGGCCCGCCCCATCGCGGCACTCGTGGGCCAGCGCCGCACCGATCGCCGTCGACACCGTGCCATCGATCCCGGCGACCCCGCGGTTGGAACGCACTCTGACCCCGGTCGGGTCGAGTCCCACCAACGCCGCGTCACGCACGGGGTTGGACGCGCCGAGGATCAGCTGGTCGCCCGGCCGCAGCGCCCGGACCACGGCAGCGGCCACATGCAGACCCGTCGTCAGCGGGTGGGCGTCGAGCTGACTGCGCACCGCGTTCATCGCCCGACGGTTCACCTCCGAGCAGCGGCGCAGCCAGCCCTCGCTCGGCGTTCCGGACGTCACCGCGCGGGTGCCGGTGGCCTGCGAGTTGCCGGACACATCGGGCCAGCGCGGTCCCGTCGTCAACGCGAACACCGGCACGGACGGATCAGCCAACAGAGACGACACCGCGCGGTGAAGTGTGGGCCGGCCCAACATGATCACCTGCTGCGGGCGCAGCAGCGGCAGTGCCAGCGGATGCAGGGAATTGGCGGCAGGCGGCGCCGTGGGTTCGGCGACGGTCGGCAGCCCGGCCAGGTTCGGGTGCACGCCCGCGCCGTGGCCGCTGATCACCACGGTGTCGGGTCGCAGGTCGATGTCCAGAGGCTGGTCGAAGGTGACCGGCGGCGTATACGTCCACGCCCGCCCGTCGGGGCGTCCGAACGGCACAGGCCCGGGGTCGGGTTCCGGATCGGGCACCAGCGGCTCGCGCAGCGGGATGTCGAACTGCACCGGCCCCGCGTTCGCGGTGCGCGCTCCGGTGGCCGCCACCAGTACCCGGCAGACCGCCGAACGCCATCGCGCGTTCTGGTCCGCCACTTTTGATTGGGCGAGCGAAGCGGCGGGAGAGGTTTCGGTGCTTCCCTCGGCCAGGCCGAGGCTGATCGACTCACGTACCTGGGTACCGAAGAAACCCAGCTGCTCCATGGTCTGATTGGCGCCGGTGCCCAGCATTTCGTAGGGCCGGTTGGCCGACATCACGATCAGCGGCACGCGTGCGTAGTTGGCCTCGGCGACGGCGGGACCGAGGTTGGCCACCGCGGTGCCCGACGTCATCACGATCGGCACCGGTGCCCCGCCGGCCGTTGCCAGCCCAATCGCCAGGAAACCGGCGGTGCGCTCGTCGATCCTCACGTGCAGCCGCACCCGGCCGGCCGCGTCGGCGTCATGCAACGCAAAGGCCAGCGGCGCATTGCGCGAGCCGGGGCACAGCACCACGTCCCGCACACCGCCGCGGATCAGTTCGTCGACGACGACGCGGGCCTGAGCTGTCGAGGGGTTCACCATCTCGTATCCAGCGTGTCACACCGCCGGGTCACGGCGTGTCGTGCGGCGTTCCGTTCAACGTGACGCCGGACATCTTGTAGCTCTCCGGCGGCGCGTTGGAGACGAGCACCGGCAGCGCATTGCTCTGGTGGATGGCGATGTTGCGGAACGCGACGTTGGAGACCGACCCGCCCTGGTCCAGCCACACCGCGATGTTCTGCGCGGCGGACGGCGGAATGTTCGAGACGTCCAGGTCGGAGATCGTCACATTGCTGGTGGTGTTGCCCGCGTACGTGCCGTAGACCGCGATCGCGCCCATCACCGATTCGGGGCTGGCATTGGCTCCGTTCACGGTGCCGCCCGTGACGGTGACTCCGGTGGTGGGCTGGGTGAAGAACGGTGCTCCGATGGTGCCGATGAAGACGCCTGCGCCGTGCGTCGCGCCGATGTTGATGTTGCGGTAGGAGATGTTCTCACCGCCGAGCGCGGAGATGCCCTGGCCGAACG
>JAVHWG010000594.1:0-6177 GCA_032159965.1 Mycobacterium sp. | reverse complement strand
ATGAGGTCCCGACCCGCGTCATCGGGCAACCGCAGATGCAATGGGGAGCGGTGCTGCTCAACGGCGCGTCAGCGGACGCATACGATCTGCGTCTGGATCAGGTCCAACGACCCGGACGCGGCGATCGTGAAGCGCTTTACCAGGTGGGCCTGCCCACATGACCCGGATGCTGAGCGCCGACATCGATGGCGACGGTCGCTAGGCTAGGCTGTCAACGTCGAGTGCCGTCAATTGATCGGCACCCGCATCGCAGGTTCAGACCGCAGCCTCGGATGAATTCCCCGCCGCATCATCATGCGGCGCTGACGGAACATACAGGAGGTCTCTGTGGACGAACGCACCACGGGAAGCTCAGCGGAGATGCCCGCCTCACCGGCGACCACGTGCGTCGTCGAGGAACGCTGGGTTGGCCGCGTCGCTGTCGTAGCTGCGTCCGGAGTGGTCGACATGCTGACCGCCCCACAGTTGGAGCGTGCCGTCCGCGTCGCGCTGGATGAAAAACCCGCCGGCCTTGTGATTGATTTCACCGATGTCGACTTCTTGGCATCAGCCGGCATGGGGGTGATCGTCGCGGTGCATGAGGAAATAGGCTCTGAAATGCGCTTTTGCATTGTCGCCGACGGTCCCGCGACCAGTCGGCCGCTCAGGCTGGTCGGCATCGCGGATCTCGTCAAGCTGTACGCGACCGTCGACGAAGCCATGTCCGCAATGAGCGCGTAATAGTTCCTCGCTCGAACGGGTACTGCCCTCAGTGATGTTTGATTCGCTGGTGCGACCCCACATCGCAAATGGTGATCTATTCGAGTGCGTCGGCGTCACCGCCAACGCGCTATCGGCGGCCCGCATTCGCGAGGAGTTCGCCGGCTGGCTACACGGCTACTTCGGCCTCGACCCGATCCGCTCCAGTGACCTCGTCCTCGCGATCAACGAGGCACTGGCGAACGTGGCCGAATACGCGTACCTGGCGGATCGGCAGTACGGCAAGGTGGATCTACGCGCCGTTCACGATCCCGGTGACTCGAGGTTGACGGTCCTCGTCGACGACTGGGGGGTGTGGCGGTTGCCCGATCACAGTGGCGCGTCGCGCACCCGAGGCCGGGGAATCCCGCTGATGGAGGCGCTGTCGGACCACTTCAGCATCGAGACGTCTCCGGCGGGCACCCGAGTTCGCATGGTGTGGGACGACATTCCGCGCGCCTAAGCGACGCCCGTGGCGCGCCCCAGTCGGTCGGCCAACAGGGTGAGGGTGGGTGAGCAGCCGGCGTCGACCTTGGCGGCGGCCAAGTGGTCGCCGCGGGTGGGTCCCCGGTTGACGATCACTACCGGCAGGCCGCGCGCCGCGGCATGCCGGACGAACCGGTAGCCGGAGAACACGGTCAACGAAGATCCCGCCACCAGGAGCGCGTCGGCGCCGTCGACCAATGAGTACGCCTGTGCAACAACGTCTTTGGGCACACTCTCACCGAAGTAGACGATGTCGGGTTTGAGCATGCCGCCGCATGCGGGGCAGTCGACGATGCGGAAGGAACGCAACGCGTGCGTGTCGGCCACCACCGCGTCGGCGTCGGGGGCCACCGCCAGCCGGTCCACTGCGGAATCGAAATCCGGGTTCAAAGCTTCCAATAGGCCCGCGAGATGCGCTCGGGTCATGCTGTGCCCGCAGCCCAGGCACACCACCTGGGCATAGGTGCCGTGCAGATCCACCACGTTGCGGCTGCCCGCCTTGGTGTGCAACCGGTCCACGTTCTGCGTAATGAGCCCGGTGACGACGCCGGCCCGTTCGAGTACGGCCAGTGCCCGGTGCCCGTCGTTGGGAACGGTCGCGTCCATGTGCCGCCAGCCGAGGTGGTTGCGGGCCCAATACCGCTGCCGGAACTGCGCGTCGGACCTGAACTGGCTGATCGTCATCGGGTTGCTCGGCGGAGAATCCGGGCCGCGATAATCGGGGATGCCGGAATCTGTCGACATGCCCGCGCCGGTGAGCACGGCGACTCGGCGGTCGGTCAACACGCTCAGGAGTTTGCGCTCGTGCACCCCACCGAGGGTAAGCGCTATCGCGGACCGGCCGCTCGCGCTTGCTCGGTCGTCAGCACGATCCAGAGCAGCTGCGCCGCGTTGCGGGTCTCGCGATCCGGGATGATCGGCGCCCCAAACATCGGCTGCTCGGCCGGCGCGCCGCTGATGTGCTCCAGTAGCGCAATCGCCAGCGCGCGGACCTTGACGTTGGATTCCTGGCTGGCTTGCCGGAGGATGTCCCACGCGTCGTCGGCGTCGCAGCCGCGGCGGCTCATGATTGCGCCTTTGGCCTGCTCGATGGCGCCGCGGGACTGCAAGACCATCAACATGTCCTCGATGCCCCCGCTGTTCTCGGCGGCGGTGGTGACGAACGCCGCGTTGACCAGCCGCTCGTAATTGATTAACGCCGCGACCGTCGCGGCGGTTGCTGGAGCGCGAAGAAGTGCGGAGATCACGACGTTCCCGTCGTCCTCCCAAAGCCCGGGGACCGAAGCCGCGCCGCAGACCTTGTGCCAGGTCTCCCGATCGAGCGGGGACCGTGCCGTCGCCGCCGCGATGGTCAGGGCGGGCCAGCGTTCGTCTTCCCACAGGTCCAGCGTCAGCACCGGCACCTCGTGCACCAGCGCGTCTGCCAGTGGGCCACCGAGACCGGACAGTTGAGCGCTGACGATGTCGGAACCCTCGCCCCATGCCGCGAGCACGATCGGCCCGCCGCTGAAACGCTTGCCGTGCACCGTGATCGTCAGCCCGACAGCGTCCGGTATGTCGCGATGAGCTCGTTCCAGGATGCGATGCAGCAGCGCGAACAGTTCCGGGTGCTTGTGGGGCTGGAAACGCGGGGTCGGCATGTCCGGTTATCCCTCTGCCGTCCTGACGGTGGCGACGCGGTCAAGACCCGACACAGAAAGCAGGGTCTTGATCGGACCGGCGGATTTGACGATGAGATCCAGCCTGGTGCTGGCCGCGACGGCGAACAGAGCCCGAATCGTCGCGCTGTCGCAGTACGACACCTGAGAAAGGTCGACGGTGATCGCGTCAGAACTGGTCGCGGCCTCCGTCATCGCATCCTCGAACTGGTTGACGTTCGCGAGGTCGATATCGCCGGTCGCGGTGAGCACGGGCGGACGATCGCCATTGGCCGCCGTCAGCCGAAATTGGCCGTTGTTCATCGACGTCGCCTCCTCTTCGCGCAAGCGCTCATCTGCGTCTGTCTGCTCTTCGCGCAAGCGCTCATCGCCGCAATAATCCCTTAAGCATCTCTACCTTCGTGCCCTGTCCGGTCGACGTGATCTCGACGTGGTCTACCAATGCATTCATCAACGCAATTCCGTTGCCGCGACCCTGCCGCGCCGCCGGCGCCGCCTGGTGCCAGCATCCGTCGTCGGCAACCGACAGTGCGAGGCCGGCCTTGGTGAGGCGGGCTGTCACCGTGAGCTCGACCTGTCGTGTGCCGTTCCCGGATGCATGTTCGGCTGCGTTGGCGGCGGCTTCGCCGACCGCGAGAAGCACCTCCTGGGCGGCGTTGTCGTCGATCGCGGCGGCGGGCAACCAGCGACGGAGGTGGTCACGGATGACGGCGAGGTTCGCAGGCCGGGCGGGCGAACGCAGCTGCAACGAGGCCGGCGGATGGCGGTACAGCAGGAGGGCGACGTCGTCGTCGAATCCCGCGGCGGGCACGAGGTCGTTCATCAACTGGTCCGCGACGTAGTCCGGGTGAGAGTGCCGACACTGGTTGAGCGCGGTCGAGGCGCGCTCGATTCCCACTCCCAGCGACTCGCCCCGGCGTTCGACCAGCCCGTCCGTGTACAGCAGCACCGTTGCACCTGGAAGGAGGTTGATCTCGGCCTCCGGGCGTGACATCACCATCTCGGTCGCCGCGATCGGCACGGACTGCGCCCGGTCCAACAGCTGCCTGCCGGTGCGGTCCACCACGATCGGCGGTGGATGACCCGCGCTGCTGTACCGCATCGTGGATGCAGACACGTCGATCACCGCGCAGAACATCGTCGTGCAGCTCGCGGCCGGGATTCGCCGGGCGAAGTTATCCAGGTCGCTGAGCGTTTGAGCGGGTGAGGGTGTCCGCAGCAGCAGCGCCTGAGCGGCGGAGCGCAGTTGTCCCATCACCGCTGCGGCCGCCATCCCGTGCTCGACCGGATCGCCGACGACGATGCCGATCCGGCCCTGCCCGAGGGAGATCACGTCGTACCAGTCCCCACCCATGGCACGGGGTTCCACGGCGGGCGCGTACCGGACGGCGAACCCGTGCGGCAGAGCGGTCGGGCCCAGGATCGTGTGCTGAAGCGTCACGGCTTCCGAACGGTCCATGGCGCGGTCCCGGGCCCGGCCGGACAGTGCGGTCCCGATCTGATCCGCGATCAGATCCAGGTAAGTGCGGAAGTCGTCGTCGAGATCTCGATCCGCAGCCACGCCCGCAACCAACACAGTTGCGGCATTGTCGTCGTCCCCGGGATGCACCGGCAGAACCACCGCCACAGAAGGCGAGTTGTTGTTGTCCGCAGCTGTCGGCCAGTTCTGCGGCAACGGGTCCAAAATGTTTGCCGCACCGCTGTTGACGACCTTCCGCAACACCTCTTTGTCCGGCGAGACGGTAAACGGTTCGGGCAGACCCACCGACGCCAGCGGCCGTTCGGAATTCAGCCGGTAGATCGCCGCGAACGGGATGTCGGCAGGATCAAGCGCGTGCAGCGCGGCGCGGCAGACGTCCTCGACGGTGGCCCTTTCGGCGGTTGCCGCCACGCTGCGCAATGTGCGCAGTGTCTGCATCCAGGACGGGGCCGGAGATTGCGTCAACACCGCCTCCCGTCCCAACCCTGGCCGCGTCCTCCCGCGGCAACCGATTCCGTGTGTCATACCACGCCGACGATCATTAACCGAGGGCTAACCGCTCAGTCAACTCAAACACGTCGAGGTGTCTGCGATCTTCGCGCGCATATTGCGCTCCATCATCTTCAGCGCCGCGTCGCCAAGTTCCTCGTCGATGTGCGCCACGGCATCGCGCGCGACGAACAGGTCGAAGTGGCGCACGTAGGCGTCCAGCGCCGTGTAGAGGATGCATTGCTCGAGAACCTGCCCGGTCAGCACCACGCAACCGACGTTGCGCTGGCCCAGCAGATATCCCAGCGCCGTGGAGTAGAACGCGCTATGGCGCACCTTCTGGAGAAACAGCGAACCCGGTTGCGGGACGATCGGCTCGACGAGGTCTGGGCGTTCGCCATCCAGCGCTGAGCGCACGAGATCCTGATGGTCGGCCTCGAAATTCCCGTAGTTGTCGTTGACGTAGATTACGTCGACATCGTCGCGGCGGCCCGCATTCTCGATGAGTTCGGCCAGCGGATCCATGATTTTTTCGACGTTGGGAATCAGCTTCTTGGCATCCGGGTGGTCGTACGCGTTGAGCATGTCGATGACCAGCACGGCAGTATCACTCATGCGGCGCGGTTACCCGTTCACGGCGTGAGTAATGCGGTATTCGTTGGTCGCCCCGGTTCGCGAGAGACAATGGGTACATGGGAGGCGTCATGGACTTCTACTCCGCGTACCGGCACGGGTTCGTCCGCGTCGCCGCGTGCACGATCCATACCGCGCTGGCAGACCCGGCGGCGAACGCGGAATCGGTACTGGCACAGGCACGCGAATGCCACGACGACGGTGTCGCACTGGCGGTTTTTCCGGAGCTGACGCTATCGGGATATTCGATCGAGGACATCGTGCTGCAGGATGCGCTGCTGGACGCGGTCGAGGGCGCCCTGGGTGACATCGTCAGCGCATCAGCCGATCTGTTACCGGTGTTGGCCGTAGGTGCGCCGTTGCGGTATCGGCACCGGGTGTACAACACCGCCGTCGTCATCCACCGCGGGACGGTGCTGGGCGTGGTGCCGAAGTCGTACCTGCCGACGTACCGGGAGTTCTACGAGCGCCGGTTCTTCGCGCCAGGCGACGACGTCCGCGGCGTGCTCCGGCTCGGCGGTGCCGACGTGCCGTTCGGGCCCGACCTGTTGTTCGCAGCGGCCGATGTCCCGGGTTTCGTGTTGCACGTCGAAATCTGCGAGGACATGTTCGTGCCGGTGCCGCCCAGCGCCGACGCAGCGTTGGCGGGGGCGACGGTACTTGCCAACCTGTCGGGGAGCCCGATCACCGTGG
>JAVHWG010000210.1:0-4588 GCA_032159965.1 Mycobacterium sp. | reverse complement strand
CACTGTCAACGATATGGAAGAAGACCCTGTACGGCTATTAGTGCGGCGCGAGAGCACGCTTTTGTACGCAAAACACGACAAAGGCCGCAAAAACCCGTGCGCTCGGCGATACGAGAAAGGAGATCACTGTGGATTTCACCCTGCCGGACCATCTGCCTGGGCTACTCGACGAGATCGACGCGTTCATCGAGGCCGAGATCAAGCCGCTGGAGCGCGAGAACATGCAGTACTTCGACCAGCGCCGCGAGTACGCGCGCACCGACTGGGACAACGGTGGAATCCCGGCGAGGGCGTGGGAGGACCTGCTCGACGAAATGCGCAGGCGTGCCGACAGGGCCGGGTGGCTTCGCTACGGCCTGCCGTCCTCGCTCGGCGGCCGCGACGGCACCAACGTCGACATGGCGGTGATCCGGGAGCATCTGGCCGCCAAAGGGCTTGGGCTGCACAACGACCTTCAGGACGAATCGTCGATCATCGGCAACTTTCCGCAGGTGATCATGATGGAGCGGTTCGGCACCGACGCGCAGCGCAAGGAGTGGTCGGAGGCGATGCTGACCGGCGAGCGCAGCTTCGCGTTCGGGCTGACGGAACCGGGCCACGGTTCGGACGCCACGTGGATGGAGACTCGGGCCGAGCGCACGGGCGACAGCTGGATCATCAACGGCGCCAAGCGGTTCAACACCGGGGTGCACCGCGCCACCCACGACCTGGTGTTCGCCCGCACGTCCGGCGAGTCCGGCAACGCACTGGGGATCACCGCGTTCCTGGTTCCCACCGACAGCCCCGGCTTCGAGGTCCCCTACTACTGGTGGACGTTCAACATGCCGTCCGACCACGGGGAAGTCGAGTTGCACGACGTCGCAGTGCCCCACGAGGCCGTGCTCGGTGAGGTCGACCGTGGTCTGGAGGTTGCGCAGACATTCCTGCACGAGAACCGGATTCGGCAGGCGGCCAGCAGCCTGGGCGCAGCCCAGTACTGCATCGACCGCGCCGTCGAGTACGCGAAGCGCAGAGTGGTGTTCGGCAAGCCGCTGTCAGTGAACCAGGCCGTGCAGTGGCCCCTCGTCGAACTACAGACCGAGGCGCAGATGGTGCGTCTGCTGGTTCGTTATGCCGCCTGGCATTTGGACCGCGATCACCATCTCGAGGTGTCCGACAAGGTGTCGATGGCCAACTACCGCGCCAACCGGCTGGTGTGCGAGGCGGCAGACCGCGCAATGCAGGTCTTCGGCGGGGTCGGCTACACGCGCCACGAGCCCTTCGAGCACATCTACCGCCATCACCGCCGGTATCGCATCACCGAGGGTTCCGAAGAGATCCAGATCCGCCGCGTCGCCCAGCGTCTCTTCAAGTTCGGCCGGTCATGAGTGCTCGGGCGCTCCGCCGACTGTGCGGATCCATACGCCTGGACCGGCGTGTCACGTATGAAACCGCATGGTCGCGATGATGGAAGCAGATGCTCTGCGCGTCGCGCTCCCGCAGGTGTTGATGCCGGTCTTCGGTTCAGTCAACGTCGAGAACCTGCGCGCGCTCAGCGGCGGGGCAAGCCGCACGACGTGGGCCTTCGACGTCCTCGGCACCGAATCGCATGCCCGCCGCCCACTGATCCTGCGGACCGGGCAACCCGACGACATCCACGCCGGGATGGAGCTCGAGGCGCGGACGCAGAGACTCGCCGAGGAGGCAGGTGCGCCCGTGCCACGCATCCGGCTCGCCGACGACTCGACGACGGCGCTCGGGTTGCCTTTCCTGGTATGCGATTTCATCGACGGCGAGACCATCGCGCCGAAGATCCTGCGCAGCATCGTCGACGACACGGTCCGCGACCGTCTGCTCGAGCAGTGCGCCCGCGCGCTCGCCGCCATCCACCGCGTCGATGCCACGGGGGCCGGCCTCACGGACCACGATCAGATGGGCGTCTGGCGCGCGCAGCTCGACGGGTTCGGCGACACCACGGCGACGTTCGAATGGACCCTGCGTTGGCTGGCCGCGCACCGGCCGCCACCGTCACCGCCGGTGCTGGTCCACGGTGACTTCCGGATGGGCAACCTGATCGTCTGTGAGGGTCAGCTTGCGGCGGTGCTCGACTGGGAGCTCGTACACACCGGCGAGATCTACGAGGACCTGGCCTGGTTCTGCATCCGCGCCTGGCGATTCGGCGCACCGCCGAGCCGGGCGGCGGGCGGCCTCGGCAGCATCGAGCGCTTCCTCTCTTTCTACGAGCAGGCCAGCGGGACTACCGTCGACCGGGTGGGCATGCGGTGGTGGCTGGTCCGGGCCACGCTGAGTTGGGGCATCATCTGCCGCTATCAAGCCGAGCGGCATCTCTGCGGCCAGACCCCCTCGGTGGAACTCGCCGCGATCGGCAGGCGGGTGCCGGAGACGGAATGGGATCTGCTGGATCTGTTGGAGACCGTGTGACCGACTACGGCAGACCGACGGCAATCGAGCTCGTCGACGCGGTGCGTGAGTTCCTGGACGCCGACGTGCGGGCCGCCACGGACGGCCAGGTGAACTTTCACGCCCGCGTCGCCGCCAACGTGCTGCGGATCGTCGGACGGGAACTCGGCGCGACCGACGCAATCGACGCCACCGACGCAATCGACGAGAAGGACCTCGTGGCCGCCGTCCGCGACGGCAAGTTCGACGAAAACCCCGACGAACTGCTCGCTGCGCTGCGCACGATCGTTTACGACCGCCTTCGCGTCGCTCATCCCGGCTACGCGTTGCAGTCGGTGGCGGACCGGCTGTTCGCCGCGATCGAAGCCGGCGACGTCGACGCCGTGGCGGCCTTGTGGTCCGACGACGTCACCGTCTGGCACTCCGGAGACGACCGCCCCTCGGCGAAGGCACGGGCCATGCGGGTGATCGACTGGTTCGTCTCCGCGTCCGCCGACCGCCACTACACCGTGCTGGACCGCCAGTACTTCGACGGCGGCTTCGTCCAGCAGCACGTGTTGAGCGGAAAGTCAGCCCGCGGGACGGACTACAGCCTGCGCGTCGCCATCGTCATCCGCGTCGGCGCCGACGGCCTGATCACCCGCATCGACGAATACTTCGACCCTGCTGATCTCACACCACTGCTGAAATAGGAGACGAAATGGCAACTGTCACAGATCTTTTGAAGAGTACCGGCAACTGGGCACTCGACCAGGACCGCTCGTCGTTCACGTTCAAGAACAAGGCGATGTGGGGCTTGGCGAACGTCAAGGGCCGTTTCACCGAGTTCAGCGGCGGCGGAAGCGTCGACGCGGGCGGCGCCGTGTCCGGCAAGGTCGACATCAAGGCGCAGTCGGTCAGCACGGGCATCAAGAAGCGCGACGAACACCTGCGTTCGGCGGACTTCTTCGACGCCGAGCACCACCCCGATATCACCATTACCGTGAGCGGCGTCGACCCGTCGGCCGACGGCGACCTCAACGTGCGGGCCGACCTGACCATCCGCGGCAATACCGTCGCCCTGCCGATGCGAGTCAAAGCCCAGATCCTCGACGACGGCGCCGTACGGCTTGCCGCGACCACGACGGTCGAGCGCGAGCAACTCGACGTCAGCGGGAACATGGCCGGGTCCGTCGGCAAGACCGCGACACTGTCGGCGGACGCAGTGTTCCGCCGCGAGGGCTAACATCCGTCCGTGCCGAACATCCTGGTCTACAGCGACAACGCCAACGTGCGCGAGCAAGTCAAGCTGGCGTTGGGCAAGAGGATCCACCCGGAACTGCCGGAGCTGACGTACGTCGAGGTGGCGACCGGTCCGATGGTGATCCGCCAGATCGAGACCGACGGCATCGACCTGGCCATCCTCGACGGCGAGGCCACTCCGCAGGGCGGGATGGGCATAGCCAAGCAACTCAAGGACGAGATCACCCACTGCCCGCCCATCGTGGTGCTGACGGGCCGCCGTGACGACGCGTGGCTGGCGAAGTGGTCGCGGGCCGAGGCCGCGGTGCCCCTTCCGATCGATCCGATCCAGCTGGCCGAAGCCGTCGTGGGGATCTTGCGCAGCTAGCCCTTAGCGTTGCTAGGCAGCTGACGGTCCTGCAGTTACCCCTCGGCGTGTGGCTGTCGCCAAGGATGTTTAGGCTGTGGGTTGCGTCACCCGGCGGACTCCAGCCCGAGCCCGTCACTGCCGCGACGTAGCAGGGAGCGAGTTGAACGTCTACTTCCCCATCCTGGTTCTGGGAGCCATTGCTGCCGCCTTTGCCGTGTTTTCGGTGGGCGTCGCGATGCTTGCAGGCCCACGCCGGTACAACAGGGCCAAGCTCGAGGCCTACGAGTGCGGAATCGAGCCCACCGAGGTCAACGTCAGCGGGCCGAACGCCAATCCGGGACAGCGCTTCCCGATCAAGTACTACCTGACGGCAATGCTGTTCATCATCTTCGACATCGAGATCGTCTTCCTCTACCCCTGGGCGGTCACTTTCGATTCGCTGGGGCTTTTCGCGCTGGTCGAAATGCTCCTCTTCATGGCAACCGTATTCGTGGCCTACGCATATGTGTGGCGCCGCGGCGGCCTGAGCTGGGACTGACGATATGGGTATCGAAGAAAAGCTTCCCGCCGGAATCCTGCTCTCCACGGTCGAAAAGG
>JAVHWG010000185.1:0-6239 GCA_032159965.1 Mycobacterium sp. | reverse complement strand
CTGAAGCCGTGTTCACCGAACTGCACGATAGCCGCGTCGCGGAATCGGGCTGTGGCCGACAGGTCGACTGAACGCATGTACAATATGCTAAACGCTCGTTCAGTTGACGGTCAAGGGCTTAGCCGTTAGAAATGCGTGTGAGAGTTGAGCCGTCCGACCTGCTGCTTTGCAACTTCAGTGTACAAGCGTTTACTATTTGGTTCGGCGGAGACGATAGCGACGACGTGCCGCGCTCCGACCGTTGGCGTCAAGAAAGGGCTTGAATTCATGGATGCTGGCTTTTCGCTGGAGCTGTCGGAAGAAGTCACGCAGGTCAGGGACTGGGTGCACGAATTCGCCGAGGAGGTGATCCGCCCGGCCGCCGCGGAATGGGACGAGCGCGAGGAGACGCCGTGGCCGATCATCGCCGAAGCCGCCAAGGTCGGGCTGTACACCCCCGAGCTGTTCGCGCAGATGGCCGCCGAACCGTCGGGCCTGGGCCTGCTGACGGTGTTCGAGGAAATGTTCTGGGGCGATGCGGGCATCGCGCTGTCGATCCTCGGTACCGGTCTGGCCGCAGCGGCGCTCGCGGCCAGCGGCACGCCAGAGCAACTCGGCGAGTTCCTGCCCCAGATGTTCGGCAGCCCAGGTGATCCCAAGGTTGCGGCGTTCTGCTCATCGGAGCCCAACGCCGGCTCCGACGTCGGTGCGGTGCGAACGAAGGCGCGCTACGACGAGGCTGCGGACGAATGGGTGCTGAACGGCACGAAGACGTGGGCCACCAACGGCGGCATCTCGGATGTGCACATTGTTGTCGCGTCGGTCCATCCCGAGCTGGGAACCCGGGGGCAGGCGACGTTCATCGTGCCGCCCGGCACGACCGGGCTGTCCCAGGGCCAGAAGTTCAAGAAGCACGGCATCCGCGCGTCGCACACCGCCGAGGTGGTGCTCGAGGACGTCCGTCTTCCTGGCCGCCTGATCCTCGGCGGTCGCGAGAAGTTCGAACACCGCATCGCCAAAGCCCGTGAGGGCAAACGCACGTCGAGCCAGGCGGCAATGATGACGTTCGAGCGCACCCGGCCGGCCGTTGGCGCCATGGCCCTCGGTGTTGCGCGCGCAGCGTACGAGTTCGCCCTCGACTACGCTTGCCAGCGCGAGCAATTCGGGCGCAAGATCGGCGAGTTCCAGGCCGTCGCGTTCAAGCTCTCCGACATGAAGAGTCGGATCGACGCGTCGCGGCTGCTGGTGTGGCGCGCAGGCTGGATGCACCGGAACAACAAGCCGTTCACGTCCGCGGAGGGCTCGATGGCCAAGCTGCACGCCAGTGAGACAGCGGTTTACGTCACCGACGAGGCGATCCAGATTCTCGGCGGAAACGGTTACACCCGCGAATATCCCGTGGAGCGGATGCACCGGGACGCCAAGATCTTCACGATCTTCGAGGGCACCAGCGAGATCCAGCGACTCGTGATTGCACGCGCGTTGACCGGGCTGCCGATCCGCTGATATCGCGGGGATAGCCAATACTGTTGTGGCGTGCCCGGTTTGATCAGGCGGTGAAACCGCCGTCGATATTCAGATTCGCACCGGTGATGAACCCGGACTCTGGACCGGCGAGGAAGCTCACCAAAGCGGCGACGTCGCTGACGTGCCCGTAGCGGCCCAGCGACATGACCTGCTTGAGGCTCTCGGCGAAGTCACCGCCGTCGGGATTCGCGTCGGTGTCGATCGGACCCGGCTGCACGTTGTTGACGGTGATTCCGCGCGGCCCGAGTTCGCGGGCCAGTCCACGGGTGAGCGAGGAGACCGCCCCTTTGGTCATCGCATACACCGACAGCCCGGGGCCCGGAACCCGGTCGGCGTTGACACTCCCGATGTTGATGATCCGTGCGCCTTCGGTCAGGTGCTTGACGGCGCTGCGGATCGTCCAATAGAAGCCGCCGATGTTGACCGCCACCAGACGGTCGAACTGCTCCGCCGGGAAGTCGTCGATCGGTGCGATGTGAGCGAAACCGGCGTTGTTGACCAGGATGTCCAAGCCGCCGAGTTTGGCGACGGCTTGGTCGACCGCCGCAGTGTTCTGGGCCGGATAGGCGGCATCGGCCTGTATCGCCACCACCTTCGCGCCGGTTGCGGTCACGTCGGCGACGAGCTTCTCGGCATCGGTGGCCGAGGCCGAGTAGGTGAACGCCACCGCGGCCCCGTCGGCGGTCAGTCGTCGCACGATCTCCGCGCCGATGCCACGTGAACCTCCAGTCACCAGCGCGCGCTTACCGGCCAGGGTTGGCGTACTCATGTCGATGGACCTCCAGAAACTCCGAACCGGTGTGTTACTTCGTACGCTCAGGTCAAAGGCGTATTGCGGTACGAGATTCCTGTTGTGACCGGTATCACTCGATCTGGCCGGCGATCCCCCCTTCGATGCCGGCGCGGGTGCCGGGCGGCAGGACGATCACGCCGTCCAATTCCTTACGGGCGCGGTCGTATGCCTGCCTGCGTTCCTCTGGCGTCGCAGCGTCGTCCACGGCAAGCCGTAGCAACCGCTGGGCACGGCCCATCCGCTGCTGCTCCTCTGCGGAGAAGTCGTTGCGGCGCCGGCGCAGCGCCTCGCTCTCGGCGGCGTCGAAGGCGCTTACGTAGTGCTGCACGGCCTCCAAGTACTCGGCCTGCGAATCCCGGTGGCCGAGAAGGTCTTCCACGCCTGCGGGTCTGAGCATGTCGGCGCGCAGCTTGGCCTTGTGGAACCGGACGGTCATCGGCTCCCGCATGTCCGTCATCATCGGGAAGTCCAGCAGCTTCGCCACGTCCATCTCGTAGTCGAGCCATCGCTTGTCGGTGCGGTTGTGCGCTTCGATGGCCCTGCCGATCTCACGCCGCGGCGCGGAGTCGTCGCCGACGGGCGTGGGCGCCTCGGTGACGCGCTCGGCTCGCCGCTTCTCGTAGGCCGCGAGCCCCCTCCATGCCGCCATCAGCAGACCGGCGAGGGGCAGCATCAGCAAGATCAGCTCGACCAGCCGGAACACCACGCCCATGCGGCCAGCATGCCACCGCGCGGGGGAATCGAACCGCTACAGCGCGGGCAAAAACTCAGTCACGCGCGGCGACCAGCAGCCCGTCGCCAAGCGGTACCAGCACGGGCGTCAGCCGCTCATTCTCGGCGATCAACCTGGCAGCCTCGCGCACCGCGGTGACCTCTGCATCACCGGCCTCGGGGTCACCGGCCCTGCCGCCGAGCGCGGCACGGTGCACGACGATCGCCCCGCCGGGGCGCAACAACCGGATGCCCTCGATGACGAACTGTGGCTGGTCGACCGGGTCGGCGTCGATGAACACCAGGTCGTAGGACTCGTCAGCAAGCCGTTGCAGCACGTCCTGCGCCCGGCCGGCGATGACCCTGGTGCGCGACGGCGCGATGCCGGCCTCGCCGAACGCCTGCTTGGCGAGTCGCTGGTGTTCGGGCTCGACGTCGATGGTCGTCAGGACGCCTTCCTCGCGCATGCCCGCCAACAGCCACAGGCCGCTCACCCCCACGCCGGTGCCCACCTCGGCGACCGACTTCGCTCCCGAGACCCGGGCCAGCACCGACAGAAGGGCCCCGACCGCGGGTGTGACTGCGCCCGCGCCGGCGTCGACCGCTCGCTCTCGCGCCGCGGCGACGATCTGATCCTCCGAAATCGAACCCTCGGCGTGCCCGAGCATCGCTTCGATCATTTCCGCAGCCTAGAACCGAACGCGGCGGCGGTCAGGCAGGCGCGCCCGACACGCCCGGGCCCCGAAAGTCGTGGACAGCGCGTCGGCACAGCCTGCGGCGACGCCAGCCTCGTTTCTCAGCAAAAGCTCAGATTGCTCATATACCGCACACACCGGGGTACGGAACGGTTAGCGAATGGCGCATCCAGGCCGGCGATCCGGGAATACCCCCGACGATCACGATGTTGGCCGCTTCGAACGCTTCTCTACGGGGAACAACCCTGTGGAGGCCTACACCCCGGACCTGGAGGACGACACGTCTACCACTGTTTCGCCCACGAGCATGTCGCGCTTCGAGCAGTCGTTCGACGGCGGCTGGGTCGAGGAGCCCCAAGAGCCGCAGGGCACAGCGGTATTCGACGCCACCGGAGACAAGAGCACCATGCCGTCGTGGGACGAGTTAGTGCGGCAGCACGCCGACAGGGTGTACCGCTTGGCCTATCGCTTGTCGGGCAATCAGCATGATGCCGAGGACCTGACTCAGGAAACGTTCATCCGGGTGTTCAGGTCGCTGCAGAACTACCAGCCGGGCACCTTCGAGGGCTGGTTGCACCGCATCACCACCAACCTCTTCCTCGACATGGCCCGGCGCCGGGCACGCATTCGAATGGAGGCGCTGCCCGAGGATTACGACCGGGTCCCCGCCGACGAGCCCAACCCCGAGCAGATCTACCACGACTCCCGGCTCGGCCCCGACCTGCAGGCGGCGCTGGACTCGCTGCCCCCCGAATTCCGCGCCGCCGTCGTGCTGTGCGATATCGAAGGCCTCTCATACGAAGAGATCGGCGCCACCCTGGGCGTCAAGCTCGGCACTGTGCGCAGCCGCATCCACCGCGGACGTCAAGCGCTGCGCGAGTACCTCGCCGCACACTCTGATACCGAACCGGCTGCCAAGTCGGCCTGACCTGCGTGTCAGGCGGCATCAGGCGCGCTACATTCGGTGTAGCCCAGGTGCCGGAAGGAGGGATCATGGCCGATCCGGGACATGTTTTCCGCCGCGCTTTCTCGTGGCTGCCGTCGACCCTCGCCTCGCAGACCGACGCGCCCGTGGGCGCGCCGCGGCGGTTCCGATCGACCGAGCACCTGTCCACGGAGGCGGTTGCCGCGTTCGTCGACGGTGAGTTGCGCATGACCGCGCATCTGCGCGCGGCACACCACATGTCGCTGTGCCCCCAGTGCGCCGCCGAAGTCGAGGGTCAGCGTCAGGCGCGTGCCGCGCTGCGCGACTCGAGGCCCATCGACATCCCCACCTCACTGCTCGGCAGCTTGTCGCAGATCCCCCTGGAAGCCGACGGGGACGAGTTGGCCCGCGGCGACCAGTCGTTCGGACGTCGGGCGGCCAAAGGTGAGCCGCGCGATCGCCGCAAGCGCCGGTAGGGTGGATTCCACACTTTCCACGGAGACACTTTCTACGGAGAAGAGCGAAGACCGACGCTGGGCTCCCACTAGCTCACGCCGTCCACAAGTCTGGAAGAGGATGACGTGTTAGGCAGAAAAGACAAATCCGACGGCCCGCGCCCAGGTGGCGGCGACGGACGCCCGCCCGGTACGGGCGACGGAAACGTCGCGACGCGTCTTGCGCCGCGCCCGATCGACCGGCCGGCCGTCGACCCCGCATCCCGCCAGGCATTCGGCCGCCCCGCCGGTTTCGACGGCCCGTTTCTCGGCGCCGACAAGCACCGCGACCAGGGCGAGTTCACCCCCCGCAACGCGCCGCCGGACCCGGTACTGGCCGAGGCGTTCCGTCGGCCCCAGCCCGGCGGCGACTCCCTGCAGCGCCATCCGATCGACGCTGAAGCGCTGAAAAAGCGCGAGGAGGACGACGCGGCCGCCGCCGCGGACCCGTGGCGGGATCCCAGTGCCGGGGCCTCGTTGACGCAGCCCGCACTGCCCAAGCCGCAGCCGGCGACGGTGAGCTCCGCGACTGGAAAGCTCGGTGTGCGCGAAGTGCTGTTCGGCGGGAAAGTCTCCTACCGCGCGCTGGCCGTCCTGCTGGTGATCGCGCTGGCGATCGGCGTCCTCGGCGGATTCGTCGGCCGCAAGACCGCAGAGGTGGTCGAGGCGTTCACCACGTCCAAGGTCACGCTGTCGACCAACGGCACCCAGCCGCCCGAAGGCCGCTTCGCACAGGTGGCGGCCTCGGTAGCGGACTCGGTGGTCACCGTAGAGGCCAAGAGCGACGAGGAGGGCTCGCAAGGCTCCGGTGTGGTGATCGACGGGCGCGGCTACATCGTCACGAACAATCACGTGATCTCCGACGCGGCGCGTAACCCGAGTAAATACAAGACCACTGTGGTGTTCAACGACGGCAAGGAAGTCCCCGCCAACCTGGTGGGCCGCGACCCCAAGACCGACATCGCAGTGCTCAAGGTCGACAACGTCGACAACCTGACCGTGGCCCGGATGGGTGACTCCGAGAAGATCCGGGTGGGCGAGGAAGTCATCGCCGCAGGCGCGCCGTTGGGTCTGCGCAGCACCGTCACGCACGGCATCGTCAGCGCCCTGCACCG
>JAVHWG010000183.1:0-4975 GCA_032159965.1 Mycobacterium sp. | reverse complement strand
GAGCCATCCTGGGCGCTCAATAACATCATCCGTTGCTACGAGCACCTACCGCTGAGGCTCATTTCGGCTTGAGGCTCTTCGCGTAGTCCGCGCCCCGCGACACCCACGTCTGTAGCTGTCGTTTCGTCTTCACGCCCTCGGCGGCCACGCGCAGCCAGCCACGGGTCTCACGCCCGGCCATCACCATCGGGCTGACGTGCTTGCCCTCCAACAGCTTCGCGGTGTCCTCGGGCGGTACCCGAGCCATCAGACCGCCTTTGCTGCTCGCTGCGACGGCCATGTTTCCGTTGATCAAAAAGGCGAGCCCACCGAACATCCGCTTTTCCTCGAGGCCGCGTTCACTGCTGATGAGCTCACGGATCCGGTCGGCGAGATCCTCGTCGTACGCCATGGCTCAGTCCAGGTCCACGCGGATTGTGAGCAGGTCGGTACCCATCATCCGCACGATCGCGCTGTTCACGCCCGGCAGTTGAGACAGCCGTGCGACCGGGTCGTCGGCGGGCAGCAACTGAGCCTTCCCTGTTCGCCACTTTCCCTCAATACGCACGCGCACAAGGGGATTGGCTTTGATGTTCATCACGTAATGCGCGTGCTCGCCGTGCTCGGACACCATCCAGAACTGGTTGTCGACTACGCGGCCGCCGACGGCAGTGCGCCTGGGCTGGCCGCTCTTGCGTCCGACTGTCTCGAGCATCGTGACCGGCAGCCGTCGGCCCAGGGGATTGACAACGATCCGCTGCACACGGTGAACGACGCTGCGCTTGACTGCGTTGAAATCAGGCATGCGCCCCATTCAACGCCGAGCGTCACGCCGGCGTGAGCCCGGGCACCGCCCGGCACGCCAGCGTGACGTTCGAATAGGTCAGGCCGCGGCCGTCACCGCTTCAGCACCCTCCAGTGCCAAAGCGATGATGTCGGCCACGTCGGTCATCGGCCTGACGTCCAATGCGTCAAGCACTTCGGCTGGCACGTCATCCAGATCCGGCTCGTTGCGCTGTGGGATGAACACCGTCTTCAGTCCTGCGCGCTGAGCGGCCAGCAGTTTCTGCTTGACACCGCCGATCGGCAGCACCCGGCCGTTGAGCGTGACCTCGCCGGTCATCCCGACGTCCGAGCGCACCTGCCGCCCGGTGGCCATCGACACCAGTGCGGTGACCATCGTGACGCCGGCCGACGGACCGTCCTTCGGCACCGCGCCCGCAGGCACGTGCACGTGGATCTTGCGGTCCAGCGCCTTTGGCTCGACGCCCAGCTGTTCGGCGTGTGAGCGCACGTAGGACAGCGCGATCTGCGCCGACTCCTTCATGACGTCACCGAGCTGGCCGGTCAACTGCAATCCGGACTCTCCGTCTGTGGCGCCCGCCTCGATGTACAGGACGTCGCCGCCGAGGCCTGTCACCGCCAGCCCCGTCGCCACGCCGGGCACCGCGGTGCGTTCCGCCGACTCGGGCATGAAGCGCGGGCGGCCAAGGTAGCCGACCAGATCGGGCTCGTCGATCACCAGCACCGACGGGTCTTCAGCCAGCTTCGTCGTCGCCTTGCGCAACGCCTTCGCCAGCAACCGCTCGAACTGCCGCACACCCGGCTCGCGGGTGTAGTCGGCGGCGATCTTGCGCAGCGCCTCCTCGGTGACCCTCACCTCGTCGTCGGTCAGCGCCGCCCTCTCCCGCTGCCGCGGTAACAGGAAGTCGCGCGCGATCGCCACCTTGTCGTCCTCGGTATAACCGTCGATCTGCACCAGCTCCATCCGGTCCAGCAGCGCCGAGGGGATGTTCTCGATGACGTTGGCCGTCGCCAGGAACACCACATCGGAGAGGTCCAGATCCAGGTCGAGGTAGTGATCGCGGAACGTATGGTTCTGCGCCGGGTCCAGCACCTCGAGCAGCGCTGCCGACGGATCGCCGCGGTAGTCGGAGCCGACCTTGTCGATCTCGTCGAGCAACACCACCGGGTTCATCGAACCGGCTTCACTGATCGCGCGCACGACCCGGCCGGGCAGCGCGCCGACGTAGGTGCGCCGATGGCCGCGGATCTCGGCCTCGTCGCGCACACCGCCCAGGGCGACGCGAACGAACTTGCGTCCCAACGCCCTGGCGACGCTCTCACCCAACGAAGTCTTGCCGACGCCGGGAGGTCCGGCCAGCGCCATCACGGCACCCGAGCCGCGCCCGCCAACGACCTCCATGCCCCGCTGCGCGCGTCGCGCGCGCACGGCCAGGTACTCCACGATGCGGTCCTTGACGTCCTCCAGACCGTGGTGGTCGGCATCGAGAATCTCGCGTGCCGCCTTCAGATCGGTGGAGTCCTCGGTGCGAACACTCCACGGCATGTCCAGCACGGTGTCCAACCACGTGCGGATCCAGCCGCCCTCGGGGCTCTGCTCGCTGGTGCGTTCCAACTTGCCGACCTCGCGCAGCGCGGACTCACGCACGTTATCCGGCAGCTCCGCCGCCTCGATCCGGGCGCGGTAGTCGTCAGTGCCGTCCGCCTCGCCCTCACCGAGCTCCTTGCGGATCGCGGCCATCTGTTGGCGCAGCAGGAACTCCTTCTGCTGCTTCTCCATCCCGGTCCGGACGTCCTCAGCGATCTTGTCGTTGACCTCGACTTCCGCCAGCTGGTCGCCCATCCACTCGATCAGCACGCGTAGCCGCTCGCCGACTTCTGGGGTCTCCAGCAACTGACGCTTCTGCTCGGAGGTCAGATACGACGCGTAGCCGGCGGTATCGGCGAGCGCGGACGGATCAGTCAGCTGATTGACCACGTCGACGATCTGCCACGCCTCGCGCCGCTGCAATATCGCCAGCAGCAGCTTCTTGTACTCCGCGGCCAGCGCCTGAGTCGCCTCGTCCACGTCGGTCTCGGTGACCTCGGTCACCTCGACCCAGAGCGCCGCACCCGGTCCGCTGGCACCGGCGCCGATGTGCGCCCGGTTCTCCCCCTTGACGACGGCTGCGGTGCCTCCGCCGGGGATCCGACCAACCTGCACGATCGACGCGATCACGCCGTACGTCGGATAGCGATCGTCCAGCCGGGGAGCGATCAGCAGCTTGCCGGAATCGGTCCCACGAGCCGCCTCGACCGCAGCGCGCGCGGCGTCGTCGAGCGCGATCGGCACCACCATCGACGGCAGCACCACCTGGTCGCTCACGAACAGCACCGGCACGGTAATGGGTTCAGACATTCGTCCTCCAAAGTTAAGCCTGCTGGGCTCAACCTGTTGGTGGGGAAGTTTGTTCCCGGCGATCAATGCCTAGGCGTCAAATGCCGCGCCGACTGTGCAGTCTCATACGCCCGGCCCGGCGTGCCGCGTACGACACCGCACACTCGGCGCGAAATGGTCACGAACGTCTCACACACCGGAAGCCGATGTGACTCATGCCCGTATCGATCATCTGCGGCCGCCGGGCCGCGGGGCGGTAGCGGCGGCAGTAACTGTCTGCGCAAAGGAAAGAGCCGCCCTTGACCACCTTGCGGGGGACCCGGAACTGCGGCTGCCGCGGATCGAAACTGTCCTGTGGTCCGCAGCACGGGTCGCCGGCCCGGGTGTCGGTATACCAGTCGCAGGTCCACTCCCAGACGTTCCCGGCCATGTCGTACAGCCCATAACCGTTCGGCGCGAAGCTGCCGACGGGGGAGGTGCGCCCGTATCCGGGGTTGGGCCGCCAAGGGAATTCGCCATGCCAATAGTTCGCCAACCGCTGACCAGGAGCTTCGGGCTCATCGCCCCAGCTATACGCGGCGCCGACGACTCCGCCGCGCGCGGCGATCTCCCATTCCACCTCGGTGGGCAGCGCGAGCCCCGCCCATGCGGCGTACGACTCGGCGTCCTCGTACGCGACATGCACCACGGGATGCTCCGCCCGCTTGTCGACCGACGAGCGCGGGCCGGCCGGATGGCGCCACGATGCACCCGGCGTCCACCGCCACCACAGGTTGATGTGACGCAGGTCGACGGGCCCCTCGGTACGGCAGAACACCATCGACCCCGGTTGCAGATTCTCGGCGGGGGCGCCAGGATACTCCGCCGGGTTCAGCGGCCGCTCGGCGACGGTCACGTAACCTGTTGCGCTCACGAACGTCTCGAATTCGGCGTTGGTCACCGGGTGAGCGTGCATCGAGAAGGCATCGACGTTGACCTCGCGCACCGGCGCCTCCTCGGGATAGTGCCGATCGGATCCCACCGCGGCTGATTGCGCGGGAATCGCCACCAACTCCCTAGTCACGGAAGACGATCGCCCAGTCGTTCTTGATGCTGACCACCGTCCACCCGTACTGCCCGGCGTGTTCCAGAGCGCGTTCCGCCCCTGCGGTGTAATCGAATTCACGCTCCGCGTCATCGTGCAGCACCATCAACCGCAGTGAAGCCGCGCCCGGCCGTCCCGAATACTGCAGCATCTCGTCGTCGCCGTTCGAGTTACCCGCCGAGAGGATAGGGCGCCTGCCGATGCGATTCCAGATCCGCACCGGCTTTTCGGGACCGTCGTCGAATACGTCCAGCGCGGGCTGAATGAACAGGTCGCCGTGGCCGTCCGCGCCGTCGAATTTCAGACCCTGCGAACTGCCCACCACCCGTTCGGGCGGGATTCCGTAGATCGCCGACGTGATCGGCCGCATGAAGTCGCGGCCGCCACCGGACACGATGTAGCAGGTGAATTCGTGTGCCTCCAAAAATCGCAGCAACTCGACCATCGGAAGGTACGTACAGCTCCGGTACGAACGTCCCAGAGTGGGATGCTTGGCCTCGTCGAAGAACGTGGCGATCAATTTCGCGTGGTCCTCGACCGTCATCGACGCGTGCAGCGACATGACCGCCCCCGCTAGCACTTTCAGGTCTGAGTCGTCACCCTGATAGTGCTTCGTGATCGCGCCGCCGAACCACTGGAGATTGCCCGCCGCAGCCGCCCGGTACGGCTCCTGACCGGCCAATGATTGATCCGAACCCGCCTTTTCGGCCAGTCTGCGGACCAGGAAGTCC
>JAVHWG010000168.1:0-10407 GCA_032159965.1 Mycobacterium sp. | reverse complement strand
GATCCCGAGGGCAAGCGGAAGATCATCGGGCGTGAGTTCATCCGCGCGTTCGAAGGCGCGGTGGTGGATCTCGCGGAAGCCAGTGGCACTGACGTGAAGTTCTTGGTGCAGGGCACGCTGTATCCGGATGTCGTCGAGTCCGGCGGGGGCAGTGGAACGGCAAACATCAAGAGCCACCACAATGTTGGCGGTCTGCCCGCTGATCTGAATTTCACGTTGGTCGAACCGCTGCGGCTGCTGTTCAAGGATGAGGTGCGCGCGGTGGGCCGGGAGTTGGGTCTGCCCGAGGAAATCGTTGGGCGGCAACCGTTTCCGGGGCCGGGGCTGGGAATCAGGATCGTGGGGGAGGTTACCGCCGATCGACTCGATACGTTGCGGCGCGCCGATGCGATCGCCCGTGAGGAGTTGACGGCGGCGGGGCTGGACGCGCTGATCTGGCAGTGCCCCGTGGTGTTGCTCGCTGATGTGCGGTCGGTGGGTGTGCAGGGTGACGGGCGTACGTACGGGCATCCGATCGTGCTGCGGCCGGTATCCAGTCAGGACGCGATGACCGCGGACTGGACGCGGGTGCCGTTCGAGGTGCTCGAGCGCATCTCGACGCGGATCACCAATGAGGTGTCCGAGGTGAACCGGGTGGTGCTCGACATCACCAGCAAGCCGCCCGGCACGATCGAGTGGGAGTAGCGCCCGCCGCCTCCCCGCCCGACGACTTCCCGCCGCCCCCGCGCCCGCCGAAACTGCGGTGAGATCGCGGGTTGGCGATAAATCGCGATCTCACCGCAGTCTCGATGCGGCGGGTGGCTGGCCGATTTCCTCTTGACGGTGTCGGTAGGTGGGTGTTTACTCGTTGAATCGAACATACATTCGAAAATATGGTGATTCTGATGGTGCGCGAGGTGCTGTTGTGACTACGGCGATGAGCCTGGAAGTGGGCGCGCGCAACCGCGCTGAGCAGGTAGAACACCTGCGCCGGGAAATGGCGGCAGTGTCGGGACGGGTAAGCCGCGGCCATACGGCGCAGCACCGCGCCGAGGAAGTGATTCCCAGCGCCAAAAGTTTGCTGACGGTGCTCGAACTGCAGGGTCAGTCCGTGCCGGTGGAGTTGCCGCGGGGTGAGGTCGTGGTGGCCGCGGGAGCGAGGTCTCTGCTGCTGGGTGTGGTGGCGGCGGTAACGGCGGCCGGTGGATACGCCGCTGTCGTCGGCCAGCCCGATGTGGGTCTGCTCGCTGCCGTGGAGATGGGCGCAGACCTGTCCCGGCTGGCGCTGGTACCTGACCCGGGTGCCGATCCGATCGAGGTTGCCGCGGTGTTGTTGGACGGGATGGACCTGGTGGTGCTCGGCCTCGGTGGTCGCTCGGTGTCGCTGTCCCGGGCGCGGGCAGTGACCGCGCGCGCCCGCAACAGGGACTGCACCCTGCTGGTCACCGGCGGTGATTGGCAGGGGGCACGGATGCGGCTGACGGCCAAGGTGAGTGGTTACGAGGTGGAGGGTCGGATCCGACGCGTCCAGCTGGCTGTCACCGACGGCCGAATGGCCGGTTATGACACGCGTTTGGGCTCAAAGCGGGCAATACGTGGCCACTCGGCGTGCGGGTGATGACGTGGCGGCGCGCGTACTCGCCCTGTGGTGCATGGACTGGCCGGCAGTCGCCGCAGCCACCTCGGCGAGCCTGCCCACAACGGCACCGGTGGCGGTGACACTGGCCAATCGCGTGGTCGCGTGCTCCTCGGCGGCCCGTGCCTTCGGAGTGCGTCGTGGTCTGCGTCGTCGCGAATCGCAGGCACGTTGTCCGCAGTTGCACGTCGTGACCGCCGACCCGGACCGTGACGCGCGATTCTTCGAACCGGTGACGGCCGCCGTGGATGATCTGGTGCCGCGCGCCGAGGTGCTTCGGCCGGGGCTGCTGGTGCTGCCGGTCCGCGGCGCCGCCCGCTACTTCGGTTCCGAGGCGGCCGCGGCTGAGCGGTTGATCGACGCCGTGTCGGCGGCGGGGGTGGAATGCCAGGCAGGCATCGCCGATCAGCTGCCCACCGCGGTGTTCGCCGCGCGCGCTGGTCGCATCGTCGAACCAGGCAAGGACGCGGCGTTCTTGGCGGATCTGTCGATCCGCGAGCTGGCCACAGAACCGAGCCTTTCCGGTGAAGGTCGAGCAGAGCTCGCAGACTTGCTGTGGCGGTTGGGGATTCGCACCATTGGTCATTTTTCGACGCTGTCACGCACCGATGTGTCATCCCGATTCGGGGCCGACGCGGTGGTGGCTCACCGGTTCGCGCGCGGCGAGCCGGAGCGCGGTCCGTCGGGAAGTGAGCCTGCTCAGGAACTCGACGCCGAAATGCGGTGCGACCCGCCGATCGACCGCGTGGACGCAGCGGCGTTCGCCGGTCGTTCGCTGGCCAGCCGGCTGCACCAGACCTTGATGTCGGCCGGCGTCGGGTGCACTCGGCTGGCTATCCACGCCGTCACCGCCAACGGCGAAGAACTGAGCCGTGTCTGGCGGTGCGCGGAGCCACTTACCGAGGACGCCACCGCCGACCGGGTGCGCTGGCAACTGGACGGCTGGCTGAACAAGCGAAACAGCACGGACCGGCCCACTGCTCCCGTGACGATGCTGCGGTTGCAACCGGTAGAGGTGGTCTCGGCAGAGGCGTTGCAGTTGCCGCTGTGGGGATCCCTCGGCGAGGAAGACCGGCTTCGGGCACGTCGCGCGCTGGCTCGGGTGCAGGGGCTGCTCGGATTGGAGGCTGTCCAGGTGCCGGTGTTGTCCGGTGGACGTGGACCGGCGGAGCGGATCACGCTGGTGCCGCTCGGTGACGAACTCGTGCCGCGGGCCGATCCGCGCCAGCCGTGGCCTGGTCAGCTGCCGGAGCCGTCGCCGTCGGTTCTTCTCGACGAGCCTGTGGAACTCCTTGATGCACAAGGTGATCCGGTGAATGTGACAGGTAGGGGAGTGTTCTCCGCCGATCCGGCACAACTGCGGGCATCCGACCGGGACGGACGGTTGCGCTGGTGGGCGGGCCCATGGCCGGTCGACGAACGCTGGTGGGATCCCGATGTCAAGTCCGGTCGGACTGCACGTGCGCAAGTGCTGGTCGAGGAGCAGGCATTTCTGCTGTGCTATCGACAACGGCGCTGGTACCTCGAGGGCATCTACGAGTAGAGCCTGCGGGCGTACACCCCGACTCGTCCGATGAACCGGTCGAAGAACGCATCGGGGTCCACGGAAACGCCGACGTCCGCATTCGGTGGCTTACCCCACTGTCCCGACCAGTCGGCGATAGTCATTCCCCGCGTCAGCTGGCCCGCCAGCTCCACGCCCACCGTGGCCATTCGGCACTGCACCATCGTCGGGTCCAGTGCGACCGCAGCCGCCAACGGGTCGTGCAGATGGGCCAGATAACCCTCGCCCTGGTCGAAGTGGAATTCGTAGTAGAACCGAATGGCGTCCTCCAGCACACGGATCAGCGGATTCGACGCCCCCGACCGCGTACCGCGAGGATCAAGCACACTCATCGGCTCCGATGACGATCCTGCGGCCTCGGCGAGGCGCGTGAAGACCGCAGGCGTCATCGCGATGTTCTCGGTCAGGTTGAGCCCCAGCACGATTGGTAGCGAAGACCTGCCCGACCACGCGGCGAACACCTCCGCTGCCGACTCCGGGTCGACGCTGATGTTCCATTCGGCGACGAGGTCCGTGTTACCGCGATACCAGAACGACCCGCCCATGATCACCAAGCGCCGCAGCAGATTCGGTAGTTCCGGCTCAAGGCGCAGCGCGAGCGCGAGATTGGTCAGCGGACCTGTCACCAACCCGATCAGGTCCCCTGGATGAGCTCGGGCGGCGCGCACCCACGCCTCGGCGGCGTCGTAGTCGGTGAGCGTGCGGCCATTCCCCGGCAAATCGGCATAGCCGAGACCCTGCGGGCCATGCGTGTCTTCGGCAGTGCGCAACGCGGCGGACAGCGGCTGGTCGGCGCCTTTGGACACCGGGATCCCGCGGGCCTTGCAGAGTTCGAGCAGCCCGAGGTTGTTGATGCAGACCTGTTGTGCCGCAACGTTTCCACTCGTCGATGCGATGCCGACCAGCTCCGCTTCCGGGCTGGCGAGAAGGTACACGAGGGCCATTGCGTCGTCGACGCCCGTGTCGACGTCGGCGAAAAGAGGTGACGAACCGCTTGTGGGAAGAACAGAGGGGAACGTCACTTCGGCCTGGGCGTCGTCGACGCGGCCGCGACGAATCGTGTTGGTGGCCTCACAAGGTCACCAATGTACGCCAGGGACTCGCCTCATTGCCCTCCTGACGGGCCGGGGCACCCGCAATTTGCGAGCCGCCGCCCGGATGGGTTTCTTCGGGCGACGTGGAGACTTCTGACCTCGGTCGTCCGGCTCCTCTACGGCAAGACCGCGCGCAGCGGGGGAGTCTGGATAGCCGAGATAGAGCTGATGCAGTATCCGTCGGGCGAGCTTGGGTGTGAAGTAGTTTCCCGCTTCTGCCAGCGTGCCCAGCGGATGGTCGATGCGGCTGGGCTTGTCGACGAGGCCGCGCACGACCATGGCCGCCGCGTGCTCGGCGGTGATCGGTCGCGACGGGTTCAGGCGCTGTGACGGCGCGATCATCGGCGTGCGCACAAGGGGCATGTGGATGGTGGTGAATGTGATGTTGTCAGAAAGCGTTTCGGTGCCGACGACGTCGGAGAACGCGTCCAGCGCAGCCTTGCTCGGAATGTAGCTGCTGTACTTCGGATTACGAGCCTGCGCGCCTGCACTGGACACGTTCACCACGTGTCCGAAACGGCGCTCACGCCAGTGCGGCAACAACGCCAGCACCATCCGCACCGCACCGAAGTAGTTCACGGCCATCACGCGTTCGTAATCGTGGAACCGGTCAGTGGAGTTGACGACAGAACGACGGATCGACCGCCCCGCGTTGTTGACCAGGTAGTCGACGTAGCCGAACCGGCCGAGGATGTCCTTGACGGTGTGCTCCACCGACGACGAGTCCGTCACGTCGCAGGTGAATGCGTGTGCGTCGCCGCCCGATTCGCGGATCTCGCCGACCAGCTCGTCGAGGGCGGCCGCACTGCGGGCCAGCAGGAAAACCGTGGCGCCGCGTTCTGCTACAGCGATAGCCGACGCGCGGCCGATACCGCTGGAGGCGCCGGTGATGATGACGTGCCTGCCGACCAGTGGGCCCCGCGGGTCGTCACGCCGTGCCCGGGCTGGGTCGAGGTGGTCAGCCCAGTAGCGCCACAGGTTCGGGGCGTAGTCGGCGAATTGCGGAACAGTGATGCCACTGCCGCGCAACGCTTCTCCAGTGGCATCGGAGCTGAACGTCGTCGGCAGATCCGCTACGTCGAGCATCTCCGGCGGTATTCCGAGTTGCGTGGCGGCCGCATTGCGCACCACCTTGGCCCGGCCACGAACGCGCAGGGCGGGCGCCGCCACCGCACGCGGCAACCGCGCACGCATTCGCGGGAGCCCGGCCTGCGCGGCCACTCCACGGTAGATACCCTGCAAGCCAATGGGTTCCGGCGACGTCAGGTGGAACGTCTGACCGTCGCGATCCGGCAGGTGCATCAAATACACCATCGCGTCCACGACGTAGTCGACCGGCACGATGTTCGTCCGGCCGCTGTCGGGCAGCATCATCGGGGTCCACGACGGCAGCTTCGCCAGCCTGGCGAGCACGGGGAACAAGTAGTACGGTCCGTCGATCTTGTCCATCTCGCCGGTCCGTGAGTCCCCGACGACTGCACCCGGCCGATAGATGCGGTAACGCAATCCCGGTTCCGAGCGCACCAGTTGCTCGGCTTCGAACTTCGTTCGGTGGTACGGGCTGGGCAGGTTCTGGTCGACGTCGAAGTCCGCCTCCGTGTACTCGCCGCGGAAGTCGCCCGCCACCGCGATGGACGACACGTGGTGCAGCGTCGCGCCGAGTCGGCGTGCCAGTGCGATCACCGAGCGGGTGCCCTCGACGTTCGCGCCGCGCTGTGCGGCCTCGGGCATCGTGATGTCGTAGATCGCCCCGCAGTGCACGACGTGCTCGACGCCGCCCGGGGCGAGCGAAGCGACGGGAGAAAAGCCCGGGGCGAGCGACGCAACCGTCTCGTCGCTGAGGCCGAGATTGGGCTCGGACAGGTCGCCCACCACTGGCTTCGCGCGATCGCCCCAGAGTTGAGCCAGCCGCTCGAATCGGGACAAGGACGCCCGGCGGACGAGGACGCCGACCTCCGCGTCGGGTTGGGTCTGCAGGATCTTCGACACGACGCGGCGACCAATAAACCCGGTACCGCCGGTAACGACGTAGCGCATGAGTGCCATCGTGGCCCCCGGGGTCGGCAAAGGTCAATGCGGTGTGATGCGGTCGCGGAAATGATTTTCCGTGAAGTCGCTGTGAGTTTGCCTGGTCATCTACCTTGGTATTGGCACCCGGCACACCTAGCCTTCGGCCAACAGGACCTTTAGGGGCAGGTATGTCGCGGATATTTCTCAGCCATTCGAGCCTCGACGTTCGCGAGGCCTCGGCATTGAGACAATGGCTGGTCGAGCAGGACCCGCCACTGGCCAACGATATTTTCCTCGACATCGATCCGGCTGTGGGACTTCAGCCCGGCGAGCGGTGGAAGGACAGGCTGCAGCACGAGAGCTCGAGATGTGAGGCAGTCGTCTGCCTGCTTTCCAGAAACTGGGAGGCGTCCCACGAGTGCAAAGTCGAGTATCGCGTTGCCGAGAGTCTGAATAAACAGATCTTGTGTGCCCGCCTTGAGCCATCGGGCGGTGACGACCTGACGGCCGAGTGGCAACGGTGCGATTTGTTCGGCGACGGCCCGACCACGTCGATCGAAGTCCCGGGCGGGCCCGCCTTCACCTTCTCCACCGACGGGCTGTATCGATTGCGCGACGCGATTCGCGGCGCGGGCATCAGCGCACATTCGTTCGTCTGGCCGCCCCGCGATGATCGTGACCGCGCCCCGTATCGCGGGTGGGAACCTTTTGAACAAGTCGATGCCGCTGTTTTCTTCGGCCGGGACGCCGCGATCGTCCGGGCGCTCGACGAGCTGCGCGGCATGCGCATGGTCGAGACGAAGTCACTGTTCGTCGTGTTGGGGCCTTCAGGCGCGGGCAAGTCGTCGTTTCTTCGCGCCGGTGTGCTGCCGCGGTTGGTGCGCGAGGACCGGCGTTTCGCGGTGCTGGGAATCGTGCGACCCGGACGTAACGCGATTACCGGAGACACCGGTCTGGCGGCCGCCATCTGGCAGTCCCGAGGCAGGCTTGGCCTGTCCACACCCAGTCTCGGCGAGATCAAAGCGGCCTGCACCGGCGACGTTCCACGCGTCCGCGAACTGCTCATCGAGATCCAACAAGCAGCGGCGGCTCTTCTGCCCTACGTCGATGATGGCGAAAAGCCGGCACCGCCGACATTGGTTCTGCCCTTGGACCAGGCCGAGGAGTTGTTCTCGGCCGACGCGGGAACGCAAGGGGCCCAGTTGATGTCGGCGATCAAGTCGCTGACGGCGAACAACCAGTTGGGCCTGATCGTCCTGGCCACCATTCGCACCGACCGGTATGAGGTGATGCAGACCCATCCTGAGCTTGCCGGCCTGGAGACGCGAGTCTTCGACGATCTGAAGCCAATGCCGCCGACCCAGTTCAAAGAGGTGATCAGCGGTCCTGCGGTGCGCGCGAGCGAGGCCGGTCGTCGTCTGACTATTGCTCCCAGCTTGGTGGAGCGACTCTTGGCCGATGCCGGGGAGGGAGCGGACACACTGCCCATGTTGTCGCTGACGCTGGCCCGGCTGTACGCGGACTACGGCTCAACCGGTGAGCTGACCGTTGAGCAATACGAGGCGATGGGCGGCATGGACCGCGTTGTCGAGACCGAGATCGACGAAGCGCTTTCAACCGATCCCGAACAGCGTCGGCGTCAACTCGATTGTCTTCGAACGGCTTTCATCCCATGGCTGGCGACGGTCAATCCGGAAAACGACCAGCCGATGCGTCGGGTGGCCCGATTCGACGATCTGCCGGAGGAGAGCAGGCCGCTGGTCGACGCGCTGGTTGCCAAGCGGCTGATGGTGAAGGACCAACGCGACGGCAACGTCGTCGTCGAGGTCGCTCTTGAGAGCCTGCTGCGTCAGTGGGACGAGTTGGCGGCATGGTTGCGTGAGCAGCGCAACGAACTGATCGTCGCTGACGACGTCGAGCGCGCGGCGACCGCGTGGCGAAGCAACGACGAGGACGCGGCCTGGCTGATGACCGGCTCGCGTTTGGCGGACGCTGAGAAACTGATTGGGACAACGACTTTTGCTGTCCGCCTTAATCCGGTCCGCGAATATCTTGACGCCTCGCGGCGTGCCGAGAACGAACGGCTACATGCGGAGGAAGAACGCAGACAGTCTGAGCTTCGAAATGCACAGGAACGCCAGGCTGTTGCAGAAGGGCACGCGGCCGCCATGCGCAAACGGTCGCGCATACTGCGGGCGGTGCTAGCCGTGACGGCCGTGGTTGCGGTGGCCGCGGTTGCCGGCTTCGGGTTCGCGATGCACGCTCAGGGTCAGGCGCAGAACCGATTCAGGCAAGCGACCAGCGTGCGGCTGGCCGCCGAAGCGCAAGGCATGCTTGCGAACACGAGGACAGGCAGCGACGCGCGCGCCATTCAACAGCTGCTCGCCGCCGATGCACTGTCGCCAGGTTCATTCAAGAATGAGATCTATAGCGATGTGGCAAAGGCTTTCGGAACCGCGAAAGTCATCGAAACATCGGAGACGATCGTTGGTGCAGATCTCAGTCCTGACAACCGGCGAATCATCACCGGGGGTGAACGTGGTCCGCTTCGGTTGTGGGACGTCCAGTCGGGCCAGCAGGTTGGTCCCGAGTTCAAAGGGCACGACGGTTTCGTAGACGATGTGCATTTCAGCCCCGACGGGCGCCGTGTCGCGTCAGCGGGCGACGATCAGACGGTGCGGTTATGGAATGCCGACACCGGAGAACAAATCGGTCGCCCGCTCGCCGGGCATGAGAATGAAGTGTGGGCAGTGGCGTTCAGTCCCGACGGCCATACGCTGGCATCAGGCAGCAAGGATTCGACCGTGAGATTGTGGAACGCGGACACCGGGGAGCCGATTGGTGGGCCAATGACGGGCCACACCGGTCCGGTGCAATTCGTGACGTTCAGCCCCGATGGCCGTCGCGTGGCGAGTGCGGGTAACGACGGAACCCTGCGGATGTGGGACACGGCCACCGGGGCGCAGATCGGCGACCCATTCGCCCGTCCATCGGAAACTGACAGAGTGTTCGCCATCGCATTCAGCCCGGACGGCAATCGAATGGTCACCTCGGCGAACGACGGCACAGTCCGAGTGTTCAATGCGATTTCTGGAGAGCAGATTGGTGCCCCGCTGATGAATGACGGATCCGCCGTCGTACAGGCGGTCAACTTCAGCCACGACGGCCGCAGGCTCGCTGCTGCCGATTCGGGAGGGTTTGTGTACCTGCTGGATGCGGCGACTGGACAACGGCTGGCTCCTCCAGCGGCGGGACATGAAAAGCAGGTCTGGAAAGTGATATTCAGTGCCGACGACCGCCGACTGATCTCCACGTCGGAGGACGGTACCGTCCGCGTGTGGAACCTTGAAGCCGCGATGCCACTTGTCGGCCACACCGCCAAGGTCACCAGCGTTGCGTACAGTCCAGACGGACATCGTGTGGCTTCGGCCAGCGACGACCACACGGTGCGGTTGTGGGACGCGCAAACCGGTCAACCCATTGGCGAACCGCTGCAACACGAAGACGCGGTGTCGAGTCTTGCATTCAATCGAGACGGTCTTCTGGCGACGGCAAGCGTGAACGGGACGCTGCGAGTGTGGAGCGCTGCGAACGCATCACTGATCGGTCCGCCTATTGATACTCAACAGGGGGCGCTGACGAGCGTGGCGTTCACTGCTGACGGGCGTCGCCTGGTAACCGGCGGGGGAACGACGGCGCGAGCCTGGGACGCTGCGACCCGTACCCCGGTGGGACTCCCTATGACAGATTCAGAGAAGGTAACCACGGTCGCCACCAACGAAGATGGCAGCCGAGTCTTTACCGGAAACGACATGAATGTCTTGAGTCTCTGGGATGTCCAGACCGGACAGCTGATCAAGCACGTGCAGAACGACGACGCCTACGGGATCAAGACGGTGGCCCTGAGTGGTGATGGCCACGTCGTCGCCACCGGCGACTCGGAAAACCTCGTTCAGTTGTCGGACTCTGGAACACTCGAGCCGCGGGGTGAGCCGTTCGAAGGGCACATGGACTCGATAAAAGGGATCGCGTGGAGCCCTGACGGTCAGTGGCTTGCTAGCGCGAGTAGTGACAAAGGTGTCCGAATATGGGACGTCGAGAATGGATCCCAGATCGGCGAGCCA
>JAVHWG010000167.1:0-2872 GCA_032159965.1 Mycobacterium sp. | reverse complement strand
CGCGTTGTTCGGCTCCATGTCGCTGTATGACAACACCGCGTTCCCGCTTCGTGAGCACACGAAGAAGAAGGAATCCGAGATCCGTCAGATCGTGATGGAGAAGCTCGACCTGGTCGGTCTGACCGGCGACGAGGGCAAGTTCCCCGGTGAGATCTCCGGCGGTATGCGCAAGCGCGCCGGACTGGCCCGCAGCCTGGTGCTGGACCCGCAGATCATTCTCTGCGACGAGCCGGACTCCGGTCTGGACCCGGTCCGTACGGCGTATCTGTCGCAGCTGTTGATCGACATCAACGCGCAGATCGACTGCACGATTCTGATCGTGACGCACAACATCAACATCGCCCGCACCGTGCCCGACAACATGGGCATGCTGTTCCGCAAGCACCTGGTGATGTTCGGTCCCCGCGAGGTGCTGTTGACCTCTGATGAGCCGGTGGTCAAGCAGTTCCTCAACGGTCGTCGTATCGGTCCCATCGGTATGTCGGAGGAGAAGGACGAGTCGACGATGGCCGAGGAGCAGGCGCTCATCGACGCCGGTCACCACGACGGCGGTACCGAAGAGGTCGAGGGCGTGCCCCCGCAGGTCAACGCGACCCCCGGTATGCCGGTTCGCCAGGCCGTCGGGCGTCGTCAGGCCCGGGTGCGCGAGATCATGCACACTCTGCCCCCCGCCGCCCAGGCCGCCATCCGCGAAGATCTCGACCGCACGCCCGCCTACCCGCCGGGTGAGAACTACGCGCAGGAGCAGGAGAACTACTCGGCGGATACGGTCGAGCACGACGCGTCGCGGCACCGCCAGGCCTATGACAACTCGGATGCACCCACCACCGTCATCCGGGAGCACTGACCCGATCGCTGAGCGAACGTGACCAACGTGGTCACGCGGACGCGGGAACTGCTCGACCGTCCCGCTTCGCTGGTCGATGGCTACCTCGACGTGATGGGCGCTGACGTCGTCCCGCAGACGACGGCCCAGCGGGTCATGGGATCGACGCTGCTGCCGCGCATCTACGAAAGCCTCTGGCGCCCAATCCTGTTCTGGGGCTTCACGTTGCGCAACACCGTCGACGAGGACCGGCAGAAGTTGCGGCTCATGGCGATCCAACCGGGCGACGTGGTGCTGGACGTCGCATGCGGTCCTGGCAACACCACGCGCACGCTGGTCGGACAGGTCGGTCCCGACGGGCTGGCGATCGGTTTGGACAGCTCCGCAACGATGCTCGCCCAGGGCGTCAGGGACACACCCGATGCGAGCCCGGTCGGCTATGTGCGCGGCGACGCGGTCGACCTGCCCTTCCGCGACTCCACCTTCGACGCGGTGAGCTGCTACGGCGCGTTGTATTTGATGGACGACCCGATGGGTGCCCTCGACGAGATGATCCGGGTGCTGCGCCCGGGAGGACGAATCGCCGTGCTCACGACGTGCGCACGGGGTCCCGCGCCGGTCCGCCATCTCAGCGTCGCCGCCTCGAGGCTGGCGCCTCTGCGGCTGTTCGACGGCGACGAGATCACCGGCGTCATGCGCGCCGCGGGACTCGTCGACGTGTCGCGCACCGTCACCGCCGCGTCGCAGACCGTGAGCGCACGCAGGCCGGCTGCGGACTCCGCGTGACTTCGGCGCGTTCCGTGGCGCTGAACGCGACGTAGCGCGCCGAAATCACCAGCGCATCGGGCGGCACTGCGGTCCGGCGGGGCACCCGAACCGCGAAACACCGCGCTATCTCTTGACGGATGGGCTGCAAGAAGCCAGTCTGTTTGGCAGCATGTGTGCACGGGGTTATGCAGGTCGCCAGCCAGCGCCTAATCGGCCCCGGACACGGTAGTTGAGGAATGCGCCGTCCTGCGCTATTGTTGGACGTTGCGCTGGCTGCCTCCTGCCCACCTCACGCCGCTTCGACACCGTGGTCCCTAGCCTGAGCCCCGTTTCGGCTCAGATCTAGTGGCGTGCGTGAGAACCGGACAGGCACGTGGTCTGGAGATTGCCAGCCGAACCAACGCAGATATAGCGGCGAAGGGTTCCGGTTATGGCCGGGCACCTGATAGCCGCATGAGGTGCTGAAAGGCGTCATCTTGGCAGTCTCTAGCCAGACAAAGTCAGCTAACACCAACAACTCCGTTCCGGGCGCACCAAATCGAGTTTCCTTCGCCAAGCTCCGCGAGCCGCTTGAGGTTCCGGGGCTACTCGACGTACAGACAGACTCCTTCGAGTGGCTGATCGGTTCCGATCGCTGGCGCGAAAAGGCGCTCGAGCGCGGTGAGGTCGATCCCAAGGGCGGCCTCCAAGAGGTGCTCGAGGAGCTGTCGCCGATCGAGGACTTCGCCGGCACACTGTCGCTGAGCTTCTCCGATCCGCGGTTCGACGAGGTCAAGGCACCCGTCGACGACTGCAAGGAGAAGGACCAGACCTACGCGGCGCCACTGTTCGTCACCGCCGAGTTCATCAACAACACCACCGGCGAGATCAAGAGCCAGACGGTGTTCATGGGTGACTTCCCGATGATGACCGAGAAGGGCACGTTCATCATCAACGGCACCGAGCGTGTCGTCGTGTCCCAGCTCGTCCGTTCGCCCGGCGTCTACTTCGACCGGAGCAAGGACAAGGCCACCGAGAACGACCTGACCAGCGTCAAGGTCATCCCGGGCCGCGGCGCCTGGCTCGAGTTCGACGTCGACAAGCGCGCCACCGTCGGCGTGCGCATCGACCGCAAGCGTCGTCAGCCGGTCACCGTGCTGCTGAAGGCGCTCGGCTGGACCAGCGAGAAGATCACCGAGCGCTTCGGCTTCTCCGAGATCATGATGTCCACCCTCGAAAAGGACAGCACCGCCGGTCCCGACGAGGCACTGCTCGACATCTACCGGAAGCTGCGCCCGG
>JAVHWG010000154.1:0-12856 GCA_032159965.1 Mycobacterium sp. | reverse complement strand
GTCGGCAGGAGACCGGCCTCACGCACCTGCTCCAGCGTCGGCGCGGTTCGGTCACGATCCGACATCCGAAGACCCGTACCCACGGGCCAGTCGATCGCAAGCTGGCTATCCAGTGCCTGGATGGTGTGCTCCCGGTCGGGAGTATATGGTGCCGAGCACAGGTAGGTGACCGTCGAATCATCCTGCAGGGCAACAAATCCGTGCGCCAGACCCTCCGCGATATATACGGATCGACGCTCACGGTCACCCAATGTCGTAGAGGTCCATCGCCCGTACGTCGGCGAGCCGACGCGGATGTCAACGACGACGTCGAACACCTCCCCGCGCACGCAGGTCACGTATTTCGCCTGTCCCGGAGGTACCTGCGCGAAATGCAATCCCCGCAAAACCCCGGCGGCAGATACCGAGCAGTTGGCCTGGTGCAGATCCAGCCGGTGTCCCGCGACCGCGGTGAACTCGGGCTGCGTGAACCATTCGTAGAACAGCCCGCGGTCGTCACGATGCAGGTCGGGGCTGATCTCCCACACCCCGGGAATCCCCAACTCGCGAGCGGTCATTGATCGCGCTCGGCATAGCGCGCTTCGACAGCGTCCTTCATCGGCCGCCACCAGGACTCGTTGTCCCGATACCACTGGATGGTCGCCCGAAGCCCCTCGGCGAAATCGGAGTGCAGCGGTTTCCAGGACAACTCGTCTTTGGTGACCGTCGGATCGATGGCGTACCGCAGGTCATGGCCCGCGCGGTCGGTTACCTGGTCGAAATCGTCCGGCGCACAGTTCATCTCGCGCAGGATCATCCTCAGCACCGATAGGTTGTCGCGCTCACCGTCGGCACCGATCATGTACGTCCGACCCAGCTGTCCGTCTTCGATGATGCGCCAGACCGCCGCGTTGTGGTCGTCGACGTGGATCCAGTCACGCACGTTGGCGCCGTTGCCGTACAACTTCGGCCGCCGCCCGGTCAGCACGTTCGTGATCTGCCGGGGGATGAACTTCTCGACGTGCTGGTACGGCCCATAGTTGTTGGAGCAGTTGGAGATTGTGGCCGCGACGCCGTATGAGCGCACCCACGCCCGCACCAGCATGTCGGCACTCGCTTTGGTGGACGAGTACGGGCTGGACGGGTTGTACGGGCTGTCGGCGGTGAACCTGCTCGGGTCGTCCAACTCCAGCTCGCCGTAGACCTCGTCAGTGGAGATGTGGTGAAGACGCACGCCATGCCGGCGCACCGCTTCCAGCACGGCGAACGTGCCGGCAACATTGCTGTGTAGAAACGGCGCGGGATCCTCGAGTGCGTTGTCGACGTGAGTCTCGGCGGCGAAGTGCACGACGACGTCGGCGTCGCCCACAAGTTCAGACACCAGCGCCGCGTCGGTGATATCGCCTTCGACGACACGCAGGCTCCCCGCGAGGCCGGCCAGCGTCTCCCGGCTTCCCGCGTAGGTGAACGCGTCGAGGACGGTGATCGTGACCTCACCACGCTCGCGCAGCGCGGCCCGAACGAAGTTGGCGCCGATGAACCCGGCACCGCCCGTCACCAACAGCCGCATCAGCGAACAATATCCGGCGTCACCCGCCGGAGCGCAGCCCCAACGGCCCGGCCAGCTCTGACAGCACCGGAATCAGCTTGTCCGAGCCGCCCAGGACCTGAACGGTGACGTGGTCAGCGCCCGCCTGCAGATGCTCGTCGAGCCGGCCGGCGATCTGCTCGGGCGTTCCGTAGGCGACCACGGCGTCGATGAGCTTGTCGCTGCCCGGTTTGGCGACGTCGTCACTGGTGAAGCCCAACCGCTTGAAGCTGCTGACGTAATTGCTCAAGCCGAGGTAGAACTCGACGACCTTGCGTCCGGTCTCGCGTGCCTCCTGCGCATCGGTGGTTAGCACCACCTTGTGCTCGGGCGCCAGGAACACCGAGGGGCCAACCAGCTCGTGAGCCTGCGCGGTGTGCTCGGGTGTCGTCAGGTACGGGTGCGCGCCTGCGCTGCGCTGGGCAGCGAGCTTCAGCACCTTAGGCCCGAGCGCAGCCACCACCCGGCGGCTGGTGGGCACTCCGGCGTTGTCGAGGGCGTCCAGGTATTGGACCAGCGCGTCGTACGGCTTCGTGTACTGCTCGGTGTGTTCGGGATGTCCGACGCCGATGCCAAGCAAAAACCTTCCGGGATAGGCCGTTTCGATGCGATGAAAGGATTCGGCCACGGACTCGGCGGCAGCGGCCCAGATGTTCACGATGCCGGTGGCCACGGTCAGCGACTCCGTGGCCTGCAGGATCGGCTCGACGAACTCCAAGTCGGCGGACGGCGAGCCGCCCACCCACAACGCGCCGTAGCCGAGCTTCTCGATCTCGGCCGCCGTCTCAGGCTTGGGTGCGCCCGCGGTCCATGCGCCGTAGCGGCCGACGTCCGGCTTCAACATTGATGGGTCGGTCATGCATGCCTCTCTATTGGCGGCCGGTCAGGCCAAGTGGGCCAGCCAGCTCGGCGAGCGCGGGAATCAACTGGTCCTGTCTACCCAGAATCTGGATCGGGACGTGATTCGCCCCGGCCTCGATGTGCTGGTTCAACCGCTTCGCAACGGCATCGACCGTCCCGTACGCGACCGTCGCGTCGACAAGCTTGTCACTGCCCGGCGCTTTGACGTCGTCGTCGGAGAACCCCAGCCGCTTCCAACTGCTGACGTAGTTGGTCAGGTTCAGATAAATGGCCAGCGCCTTGCGGCCGACCTCGCGAGCCTTCTCGGCGTCGGTGGTCAGGATCGCCTTGTGCTCGGGCGCCAGGAACGCCGACGGCCCCATCAACTCGCGCGCGCCGGCGGTGTGCTCGGGGGTGGTGAGGTAGGGATGCGCACCGGCACTGCGGTCCGCGGACAGCTTGAGAACCTTGGGCCCCAGCGCCGCGACGACCCGACGATTCTTCGGCACACCGTATGCGTCCAGCTTGTCCAGGTACTCGTTCAGCGCGTCGATCGGCTTGCGGTATTCGGTGTGCGCTTCCGGGTGCCCGACGCCGATGCCCAGGAGAAATCGCCCGGGATGAGCCTTGTCGATGCGATGAAACGACTCAGCGACCGGCCCGGCCGCGGCCGTCCAGATGTTAACGATCCCGGTTGCCACCTTCAGCGTCGTGGTGTTGTCCAGAATCGGTTCGACCCAGTCGAGTTCTGCCGGCGGCGACCCGCCCACCCAGACCGCGCCGTAGCCGAGCGCCTCGATTTCTTTCGCCTGCTCCGGGGTCACCCCGCGGCCGAAGGATCCGAACTTGCCTAGGTCAGGTGTGTCATCCATGTCACCTCCAACCTCGGCGTCGGCGGTGGCTATTCCGCTGCGGGCGAAATCTCCGCAGGAGGCGTCGCTTCAGGTGCGGGGGCTTCCAGGGGAAGCAGGATGACGAACCGCGTGTCACCGGGCCTGGATTGCACGCGGATGTCCCCGTGGTGTTTTTCGACGACGATTCGGCGGGCCAGGTCCAGCCCCAGGCCGGTGCCTTCGCCGAACGGCTTCGTCGTGAAGAACGGGGTGAAGATCCGGTCCATGATGTCGTCGGGGATGCCGGGCCCGTCATCGCAGATCTCCACGCGGATCATGTCGTCGCCTTCGCGCATGGTGCGAAGGGTCAAAGTGCCGTGCCCGTCCATCGCTTGAATCGCGTTGTGAATCAGGTTGCTCCAGACCTCGTTGAGATCGCCCGGATAGCAAGCGATTTGGGGCAACGACTTGTCTGTCTCCTTGACCAGCTTGATCGGCTTGTCGTTGCCCACCTTGTCACCGAAGAGGGTCTTGAGCGTGCTGTGCAACAGCTCGTGAACATCGGACACCTGATATGGAGCCCGATCCATCTGTGAGTACTGCTTGGCGCCGGCCAGCAGCGCGGAGATGCGCTTGCTCGCCTCGGTGATCTGATTCATCAGAAGCTCGGAGTCGATGGTGTATTTCAGCCATCCGACCGCACCCTGCAGGGAGGCTGACGCGTCGACTTCGTCGACCGATGCCGAAACCCGCTCCAGCCAGTCGGTGTCCAGCCCCGCGTCGACGAACGTCGGCGCGTAGTCCCACGCGCCCACGATGTCGTGTTCCTCGAGCCAATCGCCGATGCGTTCCTCGCGGTCCGACGACTCCAGCGCGGTCAACTCCTGTGACTTGGACTTCGCGACCTGCTCAGCCACTTCGTCCTGGATGCTGACCAGCACGCGCAGGGCTTCCGGCGTGAACTTGCCGTCGGCCAGCATCGCCAACTTGTGGCGCATCTTCGAGATGCCTTCGCGCAGGTCGGCGACTGCCCGTGCGGCGGCGGCGGCGGGGTTGTTGAGCTGATGGGTGAGGCCGGCGGTGATGGTGCCCAGCGCCAGCAGTTTCTCCCGCTGGCCGATGATTTGGCGTTGCCGCTGCCCGCCGACTCGGTGGCCCTCGAGAAGGTGCACGGCCATCGGGAACTCGGCCTTCATGAACTCGGCGAACGCCTCGGCATCGAGGACGAAGAACCGCGACGGCGTGGTGACGCGCACCGATGCCTCGTAGATGTGTTCCTCGCCCGGCACGTAGGCAGACCACGCGCCGCAGTACACGCCGCGCTGCGAGGTGCGGTTGGTGACGACGTCGACGCCCCCTGAGCGCTTCGACATCACCAGCTCACCGTCCAGCAGGACGTAGAAGCAGGTCGCGGGGTCACCCTCGGTGACGATCGGACCGGGTTGGAACGTCTCGATATGGCCGTTCTCGCAGAGCGTCCGAAGCTGCCGGTCCGAGAGTGCCTCGAACAAGAAGAGCGACCTCAGTTCGTCGGGCACGCATGTTTCGCCCATGGGCGCTTCCTCTCTACGTTTCCGCCAGATAGCGGTGCACAAGCATCACAGCCATCGATCCCTCGCCGACGGCGGCGGCGACCCGCTTCGCAGAGTCCGCTCGCACGTCACCTGCAACAAAAACACCGGGCACACTTGTTTCCAGGTGGTGTGGCGGCCTGTCCAGCGTCCAGCCGCTGACGTCTTGCAGATAGGGTCCCGAAAGCACGAAGCCGTTGTCGTCCTTGGCGATGATGTCCAGCCAGTCGGTCCGAGGTTCCGCCCCGATGAAGCAGCACATGCGGTCGCACCGCACGGTTTCCGTCTCACCGGTCTGCTTGTCCAGCAGCACCAGGCCGACGAGGTGGTCGTCCTCGCCGACGCTGTCCACCACCTGCGTACAAGTGCGGACGACGATCTTGTCCGACTTGTTGATCCGGTCGACCAGGTAGTGCGACATCGACGCTTCCAGCGACGGACCCCGCACCAGTATCGTCACCGACTTCGCTTTCTGGGACATGAAGATCGCCGCCTGCCCGGCCGAGTTCGCGCCGCCGACGATGTAGACGTCCTCGCCGTCGCATTCCGCTGCGTCGGACACGGACGCACCGTAGAAGACGCCGCGCCCCACGTAATTGCACGTCGGATCGTCGGGGTCGTCCCAGCAGCCCTTCACCGGCAGCTGGCGATAGTCGACGCCGGTAGCCAGGATGACCGCCTGGGCTCCGATGGTGTTGCCGTCTTCGAACTCAATGGTGCGCGCGGTACCGCTGTCGCCTGCGCGGAGTTTGACCGCCTTGCGGGTGGTGATGACCTCGGCGCCGAATCGCTCGGCCTGCCGACGCGCAGAGGTGGTCAACTCCGCACCGGAGACGCCAAGGGGGAACCCGAGGTAGTTCTCGATCTTCGAACTGCGTCCGGCCTGCCCACCCGTGGTGGTCTCCTCGATCAGGACGGTCTTGAGTCCCTCCGAGGCGCCGTACACCGCCGCGGCCAAGCCGGCCGGGCCGCCTCCGATGACGGCGAGCTCGTAGAGCTCGAGTGACGGGTTGGTCGACAGGCCGAGCATCGCCGCAAGTTCCGCGTCGGTCGGCTCGACCAACGTCTCACCCTGCTCGGTGATCACGACCGGGAGCTGAAACTCATCCAGGCCGGCGGCGTCCAGTAGCTTCTTGCCCTTCGGCTCGTCGGCCATGAACGAGCGGAAGGAATGCTGATTGCGTGCCAGGAACTGTCGCACCGCCCAGGAGCGCTCGTTCCAGCGGTGCCCGATGACCTTCGTGTGCGGAATGGCCCTGTCGCCGGTCGCACGCCATTCTTCGAGCAGGCCGTCGATCACCGGGTACAGCTTCTCCTCGGGCGGGTCCCAGGGCTTGAGCAGGTAGTGGTCGAGGTCGACGAGATTGATGGCCTCGATGGCGGCGTGCGTGTCGGCGTACGCGGTCAGCAGCACCCGGCGGGCAAGGGGATAGATGTCCATCGCCTCTTCGAGAAACTCGATGCCGCTCATTCCCGGCATGCGGTAGTCGGCGACGAATACCGCGACGGTGTCGCCGCGAAGCTTGAGTTCGTTGAGCGTCTCGAGCGCGTCGGGACCTGATTCGGCGCGGACGATCCGGTATCTCTCGCCGTAGTGCCGGCGGAGGTCGCGGGCGACCGCGCGGGAGACCGCAGGATCGTCGTCGACGCTGATGATTACGGGTCTACGGGGCTGGGAAGCGGGTCCAGTCATCACGGATAATTATGCGCTTAGGGCGCAAGTCGAATGATTCCGGCCAAACTGCGATTTGGCAGGCCGTGTCTCGAGCTTTCGCTGCCAGAGCGCAGTCTCGGCGGCGGATGCGGCGATTTTGGCCTGGGCAGCCAAAACAGGTATCGTGGGGCAACGGTGCGGATTCCGCGCCGACTCTTGCGTGCCCTGGAATTCGCTGGAATTTTCCAACGTCCTGATCACGTTCTGAAGTCGGGGCAACCTGTGCCCAGAAAGTTAGGAATCACAGAAGGTTATGGCAAAGAAAGACGGCGCCATAGAGGTCGAGGGTCGCGTGGTCGAACCCCTGCCCAATGCGATGTTTCGCATTGAGCTGGAGAACGGCCACAAGGTTCTCGCCCACATCAGCGGCAAGATGCGGCAGCACTACATCCGCATCCTGCCCGAGGACCGCGTGGTCGTGGAGTTGTCTCCATACGACCTGTCCCGCGGTCGCATCGTGTACCGGTACAAGTAGTCGAAGCTAGAGAACAGGATCGAACGCCGTGAAGGTCAACCCGAGCGTGAAGCCGATCTGCGACAAGTGCAGGGTGATCCGCCGGCATGGGCGGGTCATGGTGATCTGCCCGGATCCACGCCACAAGCAGAGACAAGGCTGAGTCAGCCCGGCAGCCCCCAGCACAACTGAATGCAGACCTCCCAGCACCACTGAGTGGCCAAAAAGACGTTCCACCGCCGCTCAGACTCGTCCGGAACGGAGGCCGGGCCCCGAAACCGAGAGGTTTCGGGACGGGCTGGGAACAGACCTCCGCAGAGTAAAGAGGAATGGCACAACCATGGCCCGACTAGTGGGCGTTGACCTCCCGCGCGACAAGCGCATGGAGGTCGCGTTGACCTATATCTACGGCATCGGCCGTACCCGCTCCAACGAAATCCTCGCCGCCACCGGCATCGACCGGGAGATGCGCACCAAGGACCTCACCGACGACCAGGTGACCCAGCTGCGCGATTACATCGAGGCAAACGTCCAGGTGGAGGGCGATCTGCGCCGTGAGGTGCAGGCCGACATCCGTCGCAAGATCGAGATCGGCTGCTACCAGGGCCTGCGGCACCGCCGCGGCCTTCCTGTGCGTGGCCAGCGAACCAAGACCAACGCGCGTACCCGCAAGGGTCCCAAGCGCACCATCGCCGGCAAGAAGAAGGCCAGGTAACCCGAATGCCACCAGCAAAAAAGGCAGCCGCCCCGAAGAAGGGGCAGCAAAAGGGCCGTCGCCGGGAAAAGAAGAACGTCCCGCACGGCGCGGCCCATATCAAGAGCACCTTCAACAACACCATCGTCTCGATCACCGACCCGCAGGGCAACGTGATCGCGTGGGCGTCGTCCGGGCATGTCGGTTTCAAGGGCTCGCGCAAGTCGACGCCGTTCGCCGCGCAGCTGGCCGCCGAGAGCGCGGCGCGCAAGGCGCAGGAGCACGGTGTGCGCAAGGTCGACGTGTTCGTGAAAGGTCCCGGCTCGGGCCGTGAGACCGCCATCCGTTCGCTGCAGGCCGCGGGCCTCGAAGTTGGTGCGATCGCCGACGTGACGCCCCAGCCGCACAACGGTTGCCGTCCGCCGAAGCGACGCCGGGTTTAGGAGGAGAAGGTTTCATGGCTCGATATACCGGACCCGTCACCCGCAAGTCGCGGCGCCTCGGCGTCGACCTCGTCGGAGGAGACCAGTCGTTCGAAAAGCGTCCCTACCCGCCCGGTCAGCACGGCCGCGCGCGGATCAAGGAGAGCGAATACCGCCAGCAGTTGCAGGAGAAGCAGAAGGCCCGCTTCACCTACGGCGTGATGGAGAAGCAGTTCCGCAGGTACTACGAGGAGGCGAACCGCTCCGGAGGCAAGACCGGCGAGGCCCTGCTCCAGATCCTCGAGAGCCGGCTGGACAACGTCGTGTACCGCGCCGGGCTGGCGCGGACCCGCCGGATGGCCCGCCAGTTGGTCAGCCACGGCCATTTCACCGTCAACGGCGTCAAGGTCAACGTGCCCAGCTACCGGGTCGCGCAGTACGACATCATCGACGTCCGCGACAACTCGGTCAACACCGTGCCATTTCAAATCGCACGCGAGACCGCAGGCGATCGGCCGCTTCCCGCCTGGCTGCAGGTGGTTGGCGAACGGCAGCGCATCCTGGTGCACCAGCTTCCGGAGCGCGCCCAGATCGACGTGCCGCTCGCCGAGCAGCTGATCGTCGAGTTCTACTCGAAGTAAAGACTTCTCGGCCGTCCGGATGACGGTCGGGACACGCGGCATCAAATGGTGGATGCCGTGAAGGAGGAAGAAACACATGCTGATTTCTCAGCGACCCACATTGAGCGAAGAGGTCGTCGCCGACGACCGGTCACGGTTCGTCATCGAGCCGCTGGAGCCGGGATTCGGTTACACCCTTGGCAATTCGTTGCGCCGGACGTTGCTCTCGTCGATTCCTGGTGCAGCAGTCACAAGCATTCGAATCGACGGCGTGCTGCACGAGTTCACCACCGTGCCAGGCGTCAAAGAGGACGTCACCGACATCATCCTCAACCTCAAGGGCCTCGTGGTCTCTTCTGAGGAAGACGAGCCCGTCACGATGTACCTGCGCAAACAGGGCCCGGGTGCAGTCACCGCCGGTGACATCGTGCCGCCGGCCGGCGTCACCGTCCACAACCCTGCGATGCACATCGCGACGCTCAACGACAAGGGCAAGCTCGAGGTCGAACTCGTCGTCGAGCGCGGTCGTGGCTACGTGCCCGCGGTGCAGAACAAGGCATCCGGCGCTGAAATCGGCCGCATTCCTGTCGATTCCATCTACTCGCCGGTGCTGAAGGTGACCTACAAGGTCGAGGCCACCCGCGTCGAGCAGCGCACCGACTTCGACAAGCTGATCCTCGACGTCGAGACCAAGAACTCGATCAGCCCGCGCGATGCGCTTGCATCGGCAGGCAAGACGCTGGTCGAGCTGTTCGGCCTCGCCCGCGAGCTGAACATCGACGCCGATGCGATCGAGATCGGGCCGTCGCCGGCCGAGGCAGACCACATCGCCTCGTTCGCGCTGCCGATCGACGACCTGGACCTCACGGTGCGGTCGTACAACTGCCTCAAGCGTGAGGGCATCCACACGGTGGGCGAGTTGGTCGCTCGTACCGAGTCCGACCTCTTGGATATCCGCAACTTCGGTCAGAAGTCGATCGACGAGGTCAAGGTGAAGCTGCACCAGCTCGGCCTGTCGCTCAAGGACAGCCCGGCCGGATTCGATCCGTCCGAGGTCGCCGGATACGACGCGGCCACCGGCACTTGGCACGGCGACGTGGCGTACGACATGGACAACGACCAGGACTACGCCGAGACCGAACAGCTGTAACTCGGAACTGCCTCAGTTTTTCTGAGGATTCGTCACAAGGAGATTGAGCAATGCCCAAGCCCACGAAGGGCCCTCGCCTCGGCGGGTCGTCCTCGCACCAGAAGGCGTTATTGGCCAACCTGGCCACTTCGCTGTTCGAGCACGGCCGGATCAAGACCACCGAGACCAAGGCCCGGGCGTTGCGGCCGTACGCCGAGAAGCTGATCACCCATGCCAAGAAGGGTGCGCTGCACAACCGACGTGAGGTGCTCAAGAAGATCCGCGACAAGGACGTGGTGCACGCCCTGTTCGCGGATATCGGCCCGTTCTACTCCGACCGCAACGGCGGCTACACCCGGATCATCAAGGTCGAGGCGCGCAAGGGTGACAACGCCCCCATGGCCGTGATCGAGCTGGTGCGGGAGAAGACCGTCACCGACGAGGCCAACCGCGCGCGTCGGAGCCGTTCGGCCGGCGACACCGGTGCGGGTGCGTCGAAGGCGGCCGCCAAGAAGGCTGCCCCGGTGGCAGCTGCTGCGGCACCGCAGGCCGCCGTCGAGCCCGAGGCGGCCGTTGGGCCTGATGCCGAAGAGTCGCTGGCGCAGGTCGAGGCCGAGGACGAGGGCATTGCTGAGGCTCAGACCGCCGAGGCGGAGGCTGACGAGGTCGAGGCGGACAGTGCCGACGAGGCCGACAAGTCATAGCAACGTGAACGACGGGCCCGCCATCGAAAACGGTGGCGGGCACTGTGACATTCCCCGTCGCTCCGCTCGCCTGGCCCGTCTTCGTCTCGACATCGCTTACGAAGGAACCGAATTCGCGGGTTGGGCGCTACAAGGAAGTCGGCGGACGGTCGCAGGCGTACTCGAGGAGGCGCTGTCGACCGTGTTCCGCATGCCGGTCCGGCTGTTCGCGGCCGGGCGCACCGATACCGGTGTGCACGCGAGGGGTCAGGTCGCCCACATCGAGGTGCCGGAGTCTGCGCTGGCTCATGTCCGCCCGCCGCGGCCGGGAACGGAGAGTCCGGAGTTTCTGCCGCTGATACGCCGTCTCGCGCGGTTCTTGCCTGCCGACGTCCGGATAAACGACATCACCCGGGCCCCACAGGGATTCGACGCCCGCTTCTCGGCGCTACGCCGGCATTACCTGTATCGATTGTCGACGGCGCCCTCTGGCGAGGATCCGCAATCGTCGCGATACGTCACGCCGTGGCCTCGTCCCCTGGACGTCGACGCGATGTCGGCGGCGTCGAAAAGCCTTGTGGGTCTGCATGATTTCGCCGCCTTCTGTCGGCAGCGTCCCGGCCGCACCACGATCCGCGATTTGCAGCGGTTCGAGTGGGTTCGGGACGGAGATCTGGTGACAGCGTATGTGACTGCGGACGCGTTCTGCTGGTCCATGGTGCGTTCACTGGTGGGAGCGGTTCTGTCGGTCGGTGACGGCCGCCGCGATGTCGATTGGTGCGCGGGCTTGCTGGACCTGACGAAGCGGTCAAGTGCCTTTCCGGCAGCGCCTGCCCGCGGTCTCACCCTCGTGGGCGTGGACTATCCACCCGACGATCAGCTCGAAGCCCGGATCGTCGTCACCCGTGATCGACGTGCCAAGGACCGCTGAGGCGCGGCGGCGCGCAATTCCAGCTACACCTGACAGCCACGCAGAAGCACGGATCGACGTGAGGCCGACCTGCGCCCCGCAGGCCCGATCGGCAGTGTCATCCTCTGGTAGGGAACGGTGCCGGTCGGCCGAAAGGGCCTAGATTCCAGCGCACCTCAGAAGCCGTCGACGAAGTCGCGCAATTCGTTGACGAGGAAGTCGATGTCGTCGTAACCTCAGCGAAGTCAGTGCGGTAAGCGATGCGACTCACGGACGCGCCATTTTGGTTAATTCAATCGGGTCACGACATCGGCTGCGTAGATGTACAGGAGAGGACCCGTTGTGACACATCCGGATCGAGTCGTACGGGCCCGCGCCGTCGATCTGACTTCGGCGCGATCGGCGTTGTGGCTGGCCGGAACGCTGTTTCTGGCTCTGCTCGCCATCTACTTCATCGGTCTCGACCAGGGTGCGTCGTCGGTCTTCGGCGGTGACAGTCACGTCCACGAATTCCTGCACGACGCCCGTCACCTGCTCGGCTTTCCCTGCCATTGATCGCTGCCCGTCCTGGAACACGTAGTCGTTGGCTGACGAAGGGACTTCCATGAGCACAGCCGCAGAACGCGCATCTCAGTTGGAATTGGTTGCCCGCCTCAAGTCCGCCTACACCGAGCTTCCGGACGCACCCACTCCGGATCTCTTGGACCACGAACGGATTACGGCGTACCTGAAGCCTGTTCACGATGTTGGCGGCGAACCGGACGCGCCGATCAAGTATGAGAACAAGCAGTACGAGTTGTGGGAGCACATGACCTACGTGATCTGCGAAGTGCTCGGCTGGCGCGGGATCTGGTTGTCCGAGGAGCGCCGGCGCATGGGCAACGTCGACGTGGGTCGAGCCGAATATCTGGGGCTGCCTTACTACGGGCGTTGGCTGCTGTCAGTTGCGCGGATCCTGGTCGAGAAGCACCACATCGGCCTGACCGAGTTGAGCGAGCGGATGGTCGAGGTCAAGTCTCGCTACGAAGGCGGACTCGCCGGAAAGACGTTGGAGGCCAAGCCGAAATCCGAAGGCGACGGGTCGCAGGTCAAGCGAAACGAGCACCACAAACACGCCGTCGGAAAGGGCGACCCCCAGGTGTACGCGGGTCAAGCCGGTCAGCCGAAATTCAAGGTCGGTGACGCCGTGGCGGTGCGTGAACTTCCGGTGCTCTTCTACACCCGCACCCCGGAGTACGTGCGCGGCGCGAAGGGCGAGATCTCGGCGGTTGCCTACGAAAGCCCAGCCGCCGAGGACGAGACCTGGGACCGTCCCGCGACCCCGGAATGGTTCTACGTCGTCAAGTTCAACATGGCGCAGTTGTGGTACGGCTACACCGGAACCGACGACGACGTCATCGCGACCGAGATTCCCGAACA
>JAVHWG010000152.1:0-6379 GCA_032159965.1 Mycobacterium sp. | reverse complement strand
GACGACCTGGGCGATCACGAACCCCGGCACCGAGGCCGGGGCGATGCCCGCGAACGAGTCCGAGAACATCCGGCCGACGGTGACCGCCGGGTTGGCGAACGAGGTGCTCGAGGTGAACCAGTACGCGGCACCGATGTAGGCACCGACCGCCGCCGCCGATAGTGCCGCCCGCCCAGTCCGCGCGAGGGCGAAGATCAGAGCGACCAGGCCAGCCGTTGCTACCACTTCGCCGATCAGATGCCCCGTGTTCGCGCGGTCCTTGGTCGCTAGCTCGACGACGCGGCGGCCGAACATGGCGTTGGCGAGCATCGCCCCGCAGATTCCGCCTGCCACTTGAGCACTCGCGTACATCGTCATGGTCTGGGCGGTGATGCCCGTCGCGGATCGGCGGCCCAAGAGCCAATCGGCCAGCGAGACAACGGGGTTGAAGTGCGCTCCGGACACCGGACCGAATAGCACAATCAGTACGGCGAGGCCGAGGGCGGTTGCAGTGGAGTTTTCGAGCAACTGCAAGCCGGCATCGTTGGGTGATAGTTGCGTGGCGGCGATGCCTGACCCGACGACGACCGTCACCAGCAGTGCCGACCCGACGAACTCGGCAAGTAGGCGTCGCGGCAACTGCTGATTCGGCTCTATCCGGCTAGCCACTGGTGGTCAGCAGCACGCAGGCGCGGGTTTGTCGCCGAATGTCTCGGAGTCAGCCAGGACGGTGTAGATCTCCCACTTCTCTCCGCCGGGTCCAGTGACCCACACCTTGTCTTGTGTGGCGAAGCAGCATGTCGTCCCCATTTCTTCTTCGGTGAACATGCCTTCGGAGGCCAGGCGGGCGATTTCGGTGTGAACGGTATCGGTGGACTCGACCTCGACGCCGAGGTGGTTGATGGTGCCGCCCTTGCCAGGGTTTTCCAGAAGCACGAGCTTTAACGCGGGTTCGGCAATCGCGAAGTTGGCGTAGCCGTCTTTGATTTTGGCCGGATCGGTGTCAAACAGCTTGGAGTAAAACGTGATGGCTTCGCCGAGGTTGTCAACGTTGAGAGCCAGTTGGACGCGGGACATAACGGCCTCCTACCTGTAAGACGTATGTCGAACTTGTGGTGTCACCGATGATGCCACCTCTTCGACATATGTCAATGTCGTATGGCAAGATGGCTTGCATGCCGAAGGCTTTGCCTGTTGTCGATATGTCCGCTCCGGTGTGCTGCTCCCCGGTTGCGGCTGGCCCGGTAGGTGACGAAGCGGCGTTGGAAATTGCATTGCGCCTCAAAGCCTTAGCCGATCCGGTACGGGTCAAGCTGGTGTCGCTCTTGTTCAGCAGCCAGGCCGGGGAGGAATGCAGTTGCGATCTGGCGGCGGCGGTCGGGTTGAGCGAGTCGACGGTCAGCCATCATCTGACACAGTTGCGGCGGGCTGGTCTGGTGGAATCAGAGCGGCGAGGGATGAACGTCTACCACCGCCCTCGGCGTGAATCGTTGATCGCCCTTTGCACGGTGCTCGACCCGAACTGTTGTCGATGAAGGCAACTGAGGAACCGTCCTACCGTGTCTGACGCCCGTCGCGCCACCCTCACGCGACGGATTCGTTACTGCGTTGCGGCGACTATTACCTACAACGTGATCGAAGCGGTTGTCGCGATTAGCGCCGGAATGGCCGCCTCCTCAGTCGCACTCGTTGGCTTTGGTCTTGATTCGTCAATTGAGGTGGCGAGTGCCACTGCTGTCGCGTGGCAGTTCTCGGGGCGTGACCCCGAGGCTCGCGAACGGACCACACTGAGGATCATCGCCTTATCCTTCTTCGCCCTTGCGGCATACGTCGTGGTCGAGTCCGCGAGGTCGTTGCTGGGAGCATCAGAAGCGGCGCCGTCCACCGTCGGAATTGCCCTTGCCGCTGTCTCTCTGCTGGTTATGCCGGTGCTGTCCTATGCACAGCGCCGCGCCGGCCGCGAACTGGGATCAGCGTCGGCGGTGGCCGACTCAAAGCAGACGTTGCTTTGCACCTATCTGTCTGCGGTGCTGCTAGTCGGACTTCTCGTCAATAGCTTGTTCGGGTGGTCATGGGCTGACCCCTTAGCCGCCTTGGTGATCGCTGCGGTCGCTGTCAGAGAAGGCCGCGACGCCTGGCGGGGCAATCATTGCTGCTGAATTCTTCCGCCGTCGATGCGCGAGTTAACGTCAAGGCCGTGCATCAGATGCCCTGACCAGCTCAAACCTGGTGGAGCTAAGGGGATTCGAACCCCTGACCTACTCGATGCGAACGAGTCGAATTGGGCGTTTGCGTGCGCTAACCGCGTTGGACACCTTAAGAAATAGCAGGTCAAGAGGTTGGCGACGTTGGCCCGTGGCGAGCGTTGTCGGAGCTACTGCGGACGAATTGCGGAGGCAGTCCTCCTGTCCCGCCAGGGAGAGAACGGACGCTGGCCGTGCGAGGCGGACGCCGACTTCGATACAGGGGCACCCCCCTATTGCTAGTTCAATGGTGGGTGTGTGGTCGCTGGGTAGGCGTGTACGAGGGCAGACGATAGCTTCGGGACGGCATGGGTCAGAGTGTGCTCGGCTTCGTGCGCGATGCGGTGGGCATCGGTGAGGCTGGTGGCGGGGTCGATGTCGAGTTCGGCGTCGGCGTGCAGCCGGTGGCCGATCCATCGCATCTTCACGCTGCGGACCTCGGTGACGCCGGGTTCGGCGGCCAGTGCAGCTTCGGCCAAGTCGACGAGGGCTGGGTCCACCCCATCCATGAGGCGGCGGAAGATGTCCCGCACGGCGGTGCGCAGAACGGCCAGAATGGCCACGGTGATCAGCAGTCCGATGATGGGATCGGCCAGAGGGAAGCCGAAGGCGACGCCTCCGGCTCCGAAGAGAACGGCCAGCGAGGTGAATCCGTCAGTGCGGGCGTGTAATCCGTCGGCAACCAGCGCGGCTGAGCCGATACGACGACCAACGCGGATGCGGTAGACAGCGACGAGTTCGTTGCCGATGAACCCGACAAGACCCGCTGCGGCGACCCAGCCGACATGCTCGATCGGGACCGGGTTGACCAGACGTCGGATTGATTCGACCACTGCGATGACGGCTGACAGGGTGATCATCGCGATGACAAACAATCCCGCTATGTCTTCGGCACGGCCGAAACCGTAGGTGTAGCGCCGCGTTGCCGCCTTGCTGCCAAGCGCGAAAGCGATCCACAGTGGAATGGCGGTCAGCGCATCAGAGAAGTTATGGACGGTGTCAGCCAGCAGCGCGACCGACCCCGAGATCAGCACGATCGCCAACTGGGCAACTGATGTGGCACCCAGAGCAAGCAGGCTGGTCTTCACCGCCTGGATGCCGGCTGCGCTGGATTCCAACTCACCATCGATGCTGTCGGAGGCGTCATGGCTGTGCGGTCTGAAGACTTCCCGCAACGCGGCGCTGATCTTGCCGCCGTTTCCGCCGTGGCTGTGTCCGTGCTGTGCCTCGGGCGAGTCAGGCTCGTGAGTCATGCGGTGCCCCCCTTCGACGGGGCGGATTTCAGCTCGTTGTCGGTTTCGGTGCCCCGGTGCAGCGTGACGAGGTCAGCGGTGTCGCGGTGATGGCCGGGCACCCCCGGTCCGGCGTGTTCGGCATTGAAGACGGCGTCGGTGACTAGTTGTCCGATGTGGTCGTTGTCCAGGCTGTAGAAGATCGTGGTGCCGTCGCGACGCGTCCGGACAAGCCGCGCCATCCGCAGCTTCGCTAGGTGCTGCGACACCGACGGGGCAGGTTTTCCGATATGCGTCGCGAGATCATTGACCGCCATCTCCCGGTCTACCAACGCCCATAAGACCTGAACGCGGGTGGCGTCGGCAAGCATCCGAAACACCTCGACGACCAGGTCCACCTGGTCACCGGGGAGGCGTCGACTACAAGCTCCCATATCTGCATTCATACGCAGATAGTAGTTCAGATTCGCAGCCGAGCCAATGCGGCGTTGAGAGATCGGCGCAGCCCTTGGAGGCGCTGCCGCCGTGCGGACAGCGCCAGCCGAAGTGGGCGGCGATAGCCCAATCCGTAAGTGTAGACTTACCGGTTGTGGTTACCGATGAAGCCACCGATGCGTGGGCTGCTCTTGCCGACGGCACCCGACGGACGATTTTTAGGCGACTTGCGGGTGGGCCGATGGCAGTTGGCGAGCTGGCCCACGGCCTGCCCGTCAGCAGGCCAGCAGTGTCCCAACATCTCAAAGTGCTCAAGCGCGCCGGATTGGTGTCAGACCGCGCCGTTGGAAGGCGGCGGGTGTATCACGTGAACGGAACAGGCATCGAGGCATTGAGGTCGGAGCTGGATATGTTCTGGGACAAAGCTTTAGACGCATCTAAGCAAATCGCTGATGAAGGAGGACGAGACGGATGAGGCCATCAGAGGTTAAGCCAGTACGAAAGAGCGTCGTCGTCAACACAGGTATCGAGCGAGCGTTTGAGCTGTTCATCGACAAGTTCGACGCCATCAAGCCACGCGAACACAATCTGCTGGCGGTGCCGATCGCCGAAACCATTTTTGAGCCACGGGTGGGCGGTCACATCTACGACGTCGGTACCGACGGCAGCCAGTGCAAATGGGCGCGCGTTCTCGCCTATGATCCACCATCGCGCGTTGTCTTTTCATGGGATATCGGACCAACGTGGCAACTGGAACCTGATCCGACCAAGACAAGCGAGGTCGAAGTGCGCTTCATCGCCGAGTCCGATGACCGCACCCGGCTGGAATTGGAGCATCGACACCTGGAACGGCATGGAACCGCCTGGCGCGCCGTCGCCGAGGGAGTCGACGGCGATGCCGGCTGGCCGCTCTACCTCAGCCGCTACGTCGCGGCGGTGTCGGAGGGCGCGCGATGAGTGGCGACGGTAAGTCGCTCATGGAGATGGCGTATGCCGAGCGGGCCGATTTGGCCGCGTTCCTTGAAACGCTGACACCGGAGCAATGGCACGCTCAAAGCCTCTGCGAGCGGTGGACTGTCAAGGACGTCGTCGCCCACATCGTCAGCTATGAAGAGTTGTCTCTTACGGGTTTGGTCAAGCGCTTCGCAAAGGGGCGGGTCGTGCGTGCCAACGAGGTCGGCGTGAAGGAGTTCGCGCCAATGTCACCGCAGGAACTGATCGAGTTCCTCGGCAGGCATCTCCATCCGAAGGGACTCACCGCCGGCTTCGGCGGCATGATCGCGCTCGTCGATGGAACCATCCACCATCAGGACATCCGCCGAGCACTTGGTCATCCACGCGAGGTACCAGTCGACCGCCTCGAACGGGTCCTGCCCTTAGTGCCCGGAAACCCCCGACTCGGCGCAGGCCGACGCATCAAAGGACTTCGCCTAGCAGCAACCGATGTCGAGTGGACGCACGGCACAGGCACAGGCACAGGCACAGGCACAGGCACAGGCACAGAAGTCAGCGGCACAGGAGAAGCGCTTCTAATGGCGATGACAGGGCGGCCCGAAGCCATTTCGGAACTCACGGGGCCAGGGGTAGCAGCAATGGCCGCTCGCATGTGAGACCGCCCCCAACTCCCTAGCCGACACCCAATTGAGTTAGGAGTTGACTTAAACGTCCTCGCCAGCTCACCGCTCTCATTCAGTGGAATCAGTCGTCGCAGCAGGGACAGTTTCCGGTTACGGCAGCAGCTTTCGGCACCACTGGTACGGCGCAGCACGTGTCTCCCTTCCAGGCGTTGACGCCCTCCTTGACAGCGATGACCGCGATGACCATCGCGGCGATCGGGTCGGCCCACGACCAGTCGAACAGGCTGTTGAGAAGTAGGCCAACCAATAGGACCGCCGACAGGTAAGTGCAGAGCAGGGTCTGCTTGGAGTCCGCGACGGCGGACAGAGACCCTAGTTCGCGACCGGCGCGGCGTTGCGCCCACGACAGCACGGGCATCACGACCAGACTGACGGCGGCCAAGACGATTCCGATGCTCGAATGACGAGCTTCACCAACGCCCAGCAGCGACCGGATCGAATCGACGGTGACGTACAAAGCCAGGCCGAAGAACGACACGGCGATGATCCGTAATGCGACCCGCTCGCGGGATTGGGGGTCCTTCCCGGCGAATTGCCACGCGACTGCTGCCGCCGACGACACCTCGATGACCGAATCCAGTCCGAACCCGATCAGCGCCGTCGACGACACCCGAGCGCCTTCGGTAAGGGCGATGACGGCCTCGACGACGTTGTACGCGATGGTGGCGGCGACGAAGATTTGAATCCTGCGGGACAGCAGTCGCCGGCGTTGCGCAGTTGGGGTCGGCGGTGTCAGTTTTGGGTGGCCGAGTTCGGCTGCCATCAGCACGTGCATCCATGCTCGCCGCAACACGACGGGTCAACGGCGAGCACTAGGCCGAGCAGGTCATCGAGGGCACGGCTGATGCGCACG
>JAVHWG010000151.1:0-11588 GCA_032159965.1 Mycobacterium sp. | reverse complement strand
GGCAGAGCGGAGCGCGTCAGCGCGCTCGGGGCGAAGTCGGCCAACGTGTCCGAGCTGACGGATTTGAGCGTGGGCGCTGACACCTGGAGGGTGGTTTTGCTGTCCAGCTTCGGACTGGGAGCCGGAGCGCTTGCGGTGTAAGCGGATTCAAGTGCCGACTTGCCCGAGGTGGTCAGAAGACCCGTGCTTGTGCCCCCCGCGGGCGGGGTCTCCTTCGTTCCCGACGACGGTCTGGTTGCCGGCAACGTGGCCGCGGGCAGATCGGCACCGGTGGGTGACGTCTGCACCGAGGACTGCGGCAACGTGGCGACCGGAAGGGCGGGCGTGCCCGCGCCGGTCTTCGTGCTGAGTTGCGCGCCACCGGTGCTGACGACACCGCCCGTGCCCGCAGCACCCGATTCGGTGCCAGTCGAGGTGGAGGACGTTGCCGACGCCGAACCCGACGCAGACGTTCCCGTCCCCGCCGACGACCCTGTATGCGTCCCTGTCGACGACGGCGAACCGGTCGGACTCACCAGCCCTTGGCCTGCCGTGGACGCTGCTGGATTCGAGTCCTTCTCCGGCGAAGCCGATTCAGCAGAGTTGTTGCCCGGGGACGGAGATCCCGCGCCCGACGGATCGGCCGCGGACACCCCGTAGCCGGTTGCCACCGCGACGCCGACGCCCAGCGCGACGGCTAGAGCACCGACCCTGCCCACATATGCTGACGCACCCATTGATTTCACTCCCCTGCACGTAGCTGGTCGCCGTATGGGTATGACCACCCCAACCCGCCAGACAGGACGTGAACCCTGTGGCCCCCCGGTGGTTTCACCTTGGTCGCGCGGAATGGAACGCGCGAACCACTCAGCATTGTGACTGATGAAATCACACGATTCGGGCGAATTGGAGAAAAAGAGGACGACCCGTCTGATCGCGATGTATTCGATAAGCGACATTCGCGTTGCTGCGCGGCATAAACTGGCGCCCTGCTGGTCGAAGATGTTGAGGGAGGCAGGCGCGATGAGGACGATTGTTCGCCGTATGGCCACCGTCATCGCGGCAGCTCTGGCACCGGCCGCGATCGCAACCGTCGCGGTTGCGGGAGTCGGTTCCGCAGAAGTGTGCACCGGGGGCCGGACATGGGATCCGCAGACACTGTCGTGCACCCCGCCGCCACCGGCACCTGCCTGGTATCAGGCCGCACCGTCGTACGCGCAGTCGTGGGCCCCGGCCGGGGTGCCGCCGCCGCCACCGACCCCCGACTGGGCGAAGGCGCTCGACCTGAAGCCGGTCTGGGACCCAAAGCTGGAAACGTGGCAGTTCATCTACGTTCGATAGCGATCACTGCGCGAAGGAAATCGAGGTCTCGGAACAATTCGTGACGGTGCGTCCGTCGGGAAAAGTTCGCGGATCCGCGTTGGGAATGGCCGTCTGCCGGTAGTACGCGCGGGTGTGATCGGCCGAGCACTCGAAAGCGGAGTTCAACACGTGGAAGCTGCCGGGGTCGGCGCCAGGGATCGTCTTCCCCATCCAGAACACCAGGCCGGTATCGGCCGCATACGGACCGTCGATGGGGTGAAAGGACGCACGATCGGCGTCTTCGATGGGGTCGGTGAAATAGAAGACGCGTCGACCGTCCTCGGCGTAGGCACCCTGCAGAACGCGGAAAGTCGCCGGGTCGGCGCCGCGAATCGGGTTGCCGTTGACGTGCACGACGCGGGTGTCCCTGGTGAACAGGTAGTGGTCGTTGTCCGAGATGATCACAAAGTGCCCAGGGTCGTTGGACAGCACCCGGCCGTCGGACCAGTACACGGCGCTACTGTCCTTAGACAGCTCCCCGTCGAGGAGCTCGAAATGCGCCGGGTCATCGCTGACGCTTCGGCCGTTCCGGTAGACGTGATTTCTGTCTTTGCCGAAGCCACCGCGCTTGAGCAGCTCGAAGCTCGGCGCATCGGCTCCCGGGAGCACGTTGCCGTCGAAGTAGACACGGGACTTGTCCCGCGCATAGGTCGTGTCGAATGCCTGGAACGACGCCGCGTCCGCTCCGCCGATCTCGAACGCCTCGCCGGGAAACGCGTTGAGGTAGTAGACCGTGCCACCACTGACGTGGTAGCCGGCGGCGTCGAACAACGAGTTGGGCGCCCGGGTTCCGCAAGCCGTCAACGCGCCCAACGCGATCAGCCACATCGCTGCGATCAGTTTTCCGCTGTGGGTCACCTCGGACGGTCCACCTCGTAGGTTCCCTGGTCGTCCACGAACACCACAGCCACACGGCGGGTGGCCCCGTCGACCACTACATCGCACGTGAAACCGGCGCCCGTCTGCACTCGCGGATTCGCCCCGCTGTTGCAGCTGATGGCCGCAACGTCGGCGATGCCGTACCCGTAGCCGGAATCGGTGAGGATCTGCTTGATGCCGGCCTCTGCCTGCCTGACATCGAGTTCGTCCCCGTTGGAGGAGCTCAGTTTCGCCAATCCCAATCCGAGCACCACCGCGGCGACGACGACGAGGGCACCGCCGCCGACAAGGAGGGCGACCGTCGAACGGTGGCTCTGACCGCCGGCCGGGTCCAGCGGTGCGTAGTGTGCCGCCGGCGGATACGGGGGCGCGACGGGATACTGCGGCACCCGAGGATAGGGCGTCGGTCGGAACGGGGCCGGGGGTGAATACCGTGCCTGCAGCGGTTGCGGGCGCTGAGGATACTGCGGACGCTGCTGGTATGGCGCCGGTGCGGGCATCGTCGGTGGCTGGTGGGGAGGCGGCAGGTTGGTGCGCGGCCGCGATGGGCGGCCGTGTTGGTGAAGCGAGCGCCGGGTCGGATCCGGGCTCCACGGGTCGCTCACTGCGTCCCCACTGTGCGGCGGCTCATCGTGGCCTCACAGGAAACGCTGGAAGCACTGGTCGGCCTCCCCGGACAGGCCCAGCCGATAGGCGAGGATTCGGGTGAAGCCGGCGGGCACGGTCTCGCCGTTGACGTTGCTGGCAACCATGCCGTTCGTGAGCAAACCGGACACGGCTTCGTCGACGTCACCGGCCGACGGGGTGAGTGCATTCTGGCCCGAACCGTTCGAGTCGGCCATTTTGCGCTGGGCCACCCCGGTGAGGCACGCGGTGCGCAGCGCGGCGGCACCCGAGGTCAGTGAGACACCGCGTTCGCGCTGAACGGCCAGCGCGTATCGGGACATCACTACCGAGATCGCCGAGTTGTCGCCCTTCACCAAGACCTCGTCCTCGGCTTCGTTGGCGGCGCTGCCGAGTTCCTGCAGTGCAGGCATGTCCACGTTGATCGTGTTGGTCGACGGACAGTACGACGCCGGAGCCGTCGGCCGAGCATCCGAGCAGTCAGGCGGATCTGCGCTGAGCGTCGGCGGGTTGGCCGGACTGAAGACCCGACCCATGGCCGTCATCACTTGCGACAGCAGGGTGGCGGTGATCGGCGCGTCGCCGGACTGCACTCTGCCCTGGGCGTCCCTCTGCAGCGCCATGGGCAGGTCGCCGCGGCGCGCGTTGAGGTCGTCGATGTCGATCTTGGCGCACCGCGGCGCGCCTTCGTCGAAGCCGATCTGGAAAGCGCCGACGCGGTCGAGCGCCGTCCCATGACCGTCCTCGACCATGTCGGAATCACGGGGCGTCAAGATCGGGTCCCGGGATGCGACCACCCCGCCGAGGACGTGGTTCAGGCCGTCGCCGGTACTCATCGTGAAACGTGAAGACTTGCCTTCCGCGACCCACCGAAGGTAAGCCCCGGAGAAACAATCGGCCTGCTGTTCTTCGATGACCACAGGTGTTCGTTTGTTGACGAGCTTCGCCGCCCATTGCACGGCATGGCCGTATTCGTGGGCGAGCACCGCCACCACGGCGATGTCCTGGAAGTACTCCCTTACGACGGGCAGCAGAACCCCACGGTCCCAAGCCATTACGTCGTCGTTGATGCAGTAGCTCGCATTGACGCGCCCGAACGCCCTGCCCCCGCACACCGACGGGCCACCTGGGTCTGAAGAGTCGTAGGAAAGCACGGCGGAGATCGGCTCGAAGCTGGCGTGGAAGACCTCGGGAAACTTCTCGCCCCAGAACTCTTCGATGTCGTTGATGCCCAACTGCGCGAGTCGGTCGATCGGCCCGTTGTCGGTGTTTCCGACCGTGCCGGTCGGCGCGGGCGCGCCGGGGCGGATGCCACTCTGGCCGTCCGTCACGGGCAGGCCCCCCGCCCGGAACGGGTCGTACGCCATCGACAGGGCGTGGCCCTTGAGAATTGTCGGGTTGGCGCAACCTGCCACCACCAGCACGCAGCACGCGGCGATGACGGCCGCGCCGACGCGACGGTGCTGCATGCGGCTACCTCGTCTCGGTCACTGCGGCGCGCTCGCCACAACCAGTGGTTCCAGGATAGGGCCGATCAGGCGATGGTTCGCCGGAGCTGTTCAGCCACCGAGCGACGGCCGATGACGGTGTGCCCGACCACATCCAAACTTCCGGCACAACTGCACCCCGCAGCGGATACTGCTTCAGTAATCACGAAGACGAAGGTGGCTGGTTTGGACTCGCGCGTCGGCTCGATGTTTGGCAAGTACAAGATCGTCGGCCTGATCGGGCAGGGCGGCATGGGGCAGGTGTACGAGGCCTACGACACCAGCAAGGACAGGTCCGTCGCGTTGAAAGTGCTCGCCGACCAGTTCAGCCACGACCAGGAGTTCCTCGACCGATTCCAGCGGGAATCGCGTGCGGCCGCGAAGCTGCAAGAGCCGCATGTCATCCCCATTCACGACTGGGGTGACATCAACGGCGAGTTCTTCATCGACATGCGCCTGGTTCATGGTGCAAACCTGCAGCAACTGCTCGACCAGGGCCCGCTCGAGCCCGCGCGCGCCGTCGCCGTGATCAGTCAGATCGCCTCGGCGCTCGACGCGGCGCACGCCGAGGGGCTGATCCATCGCGACGTGAAGCCCGCGAACATCGTCCTCACCCGCGACGACTTCGCCTACCTGCTCGACTTCGGCATCGCCGAGGGCAAGGGCGACTCGCGGCTCACGATGGCGGGATTTCGTGTCGGATCCCTCTCGTACATGGCGCCGGAACGTTTCGACGACGCCCCGGCCACGCCGGCCGTCGACATCTACTCGCTGGCTTGCGTTCTCTACGAAGCCCTGACCGCGCAGACTCCGTTTCCGAACAGCACGACGCAGCAGGAGATCGCGGCGCACCTGTCGCTGCCACCACCACGTCCAAGCGCGGTGAATCCCTACGTCCCTTCATCATTCGACGAAGTCATCGCACGCGGAATGGCGAAGGACCCTGACGATAGATACGGCTCCGCGGGTGCTCTGGGCCGGGCCGCGCAACGCGCGCTTCACGGTGGCGATCCCGTGGGCACGGGTCCGAGGGTGCCCCCGCAGGTGACCTTCCCGGCGCCGATGCCGCCTCCGCAGAGCTATCCTCAGCATCCCACGTATCCTGCCGAATTCACCCAACAACCTTGGGGCGCATCGCCTCCGGCTGCGTACGGGTTTCAGGGCCCGCACGGATACGGGCCGCCCGCCGATCCGCGGTGGCCGCCTGCAGCTCCGCCCGTCGGAATGCCCCCTTCGGGCACGGCACGCAAGGACTGGTTCGGACGGACCATGATCGCGTTGATCGCAGTGCTGGTCGTGGCAGGTGTTGGCGTCGGCGTGTGGCTGCTCACCCGCGACAACGGAAGCACCACGTCGGCAAGGTCGTCGACCGCCACGGCGATGATCACATCCACGTCGCGACGCCCGTCGAATGGATCGTCGGCAACTACGCCGAAGCCGCCGCCGCCGAAACCCCGTCAGCCGCCGCCGCTGTTGACCACGCCAGACACCAGCGGCGCGATCTGTGGGCCGGGCTTTCCCGACGCGGGCAACACCGAGTGGGTGAGCCACGCCGGACGCGGAAGCGAAAAGACATCGTGCACATTCGCCGAGAACGTCCTCGACGCATATCTGGGGACGGGCCCCGCAGGCCCTGCACTACGCGAGGTGTCTGCCCCGGGCAGCGTGTCGTGCACGACAAGAGAAGCCGACGGCGCGAAGTGCGATCCGGCCAACCGCCAGAACTTTCTCATGCAGTGCGCGGCCAGCGATTCGCCCGACTGGATCACCTGTATCGGCGGTGTCGAGGCCAGGGTTTACCTGTACTAGCAGCGGCTGGACGGCAACATGGCCATGTGTTCCCCGAGCCACCTGGCGATTTCGTCGAGGTCCTGGGTGCCCTCCTCGAAGGACCCGGACGCAGGTTGCGCCGCCATCGCGACCGCGACCATCCCGGTCCCCGTGGAGAACACCCCGATCTGCCGAACCAGATAACTGCCCGATGTCGACGGGCCCCAGCCGCCCTTGAACTTGCTGTCGGGCAGCTGGAAGATGCCCCACTGCTGGCCCGGGGAGACCTGACCCATCAGGTCGAAAATCGGGCTGTTCGTGTCCTCACAGAAGGAGCGGGCGACGAACGCGGTCTGGTTTACCAGCGACCACTCGGTCTGTCCGAATGCGCTGAATTCCGGCCTCAGTCTTCGTGATTCGACGACCGTCAGGTCGCCGTACTCCTTCAGCACAGCTTCGACTTTTCGTGCGGCCGCGTCTGGATCGCCCAGACTCTCCCAGAGTGATTCGGCCGCGCCATTGTCGGAGTCGACGATGGCGGCGCGCATCGTGTCGGTGACGTCAGCTGAGCCTTGCGCGCGGAGCACCGCCAGCGCCAGCGGCACCTTGATGGTCGACCATGCCGGACCGGGTGCCGGATTCCCAAGCACCACAGGATCTTTCCCGGTACCGACGGCACTTATCACGAGACCGATGTCAGCTCTCAGTTTGCCTTGCAGCTCTTTGAATTCCGGTTCAAGTGTGCTCGGGGGGATCGGCGCCGAGGAAGGTTGCTGACTCGACATGGGCGGGGTGGTGCCCGGGCTCGCCGCGGGCGCCGACGGGCCCGCCACGGTTCTGGCCGGGTAGGCGGAGTACCCGCGCCCGAAGACGATCACGAGCGTGGCCGCAACCACAATCGCGACAATCGACACAGCCCACGTCAGCCGGGTTCGGGTGGACCTCCGCGCGGTGTGCGACGGGGCGGCGTGCCTAGACAAGAGGCATTCGGCGGCGTCGCGACATCGTGTCGACGATCCTGCACCGAGGACGTCGTTGGGAAGTTCCAGCGTGAGGTGCACTCACTTTCGGCCCGCACACCCTCAACTTGAAGCGGGGGTGCCACTGAGGTAGGCGACAATCCCCTGCGTCACGGCCGCCGCGTAGCCCGAACGTCCCTCGCCGGACTCCATCTGGGCTGCGTCGTCGCTGTTCTTCATGTTTCCCAACTCGACGAGTATCGCCGGATACTCGGCAAGGTTCAGACCCGCGAGGTCCGAGCGGCCGTACATGCCGTCCGTGCCGATGTACGTCGACTGCGGAAACTGTGCTGCGACAAGCGCATTGTGCATGTCCGTGGCCAGCTGCATGGCACCGCCGCGCTGAGCGTCGTTCAGGGGCGGGCTGGAATAGTTGACGTGAAAGCCGTGCCCGGCCGCGGGCCCGCCGTCGGCGTGGATGCTGACGATCGCGTCCGGATGCATGGCATTGGCCGCGCGGGCGCGCTCGTCGACGCAGGGCGCGGAACCGCTGTCGTCCCCGCGCGAGAGCTCGGTGTGCACGCCGCGCGCGGTCAGGTTCGCGTTGACAAGCTGAACCACATCCCACGTGAACGTGTGCTCGGGGAACCCGTCGCTTGCTGCCGTGCCGGTCGTGCCGCAGTCCTTTGTACCTCCGCGGCCGTTGGGAACCTGCCGCGACAACGCGGTGCCGCCTGCGCCGCCGTGACCCGGATCCAGAAACACAGTCTTACCGCCGAGATCCGGCGTTGCCGACGCGGGCGGTCCGGCAGCGACTGGCAAGCACCAGGCGGCAACCGCCACAGCGGCCGCGGTGCTCCTGAGTGCTCTGCGTGACGCCACCGCGCCAGGGTAACAACGGGACGGCCTGTTGATTTACGCGAATTCAGGCTTGCGCTTCTCCAGGAATGCGTTGACGCCCTCGGAACCGTCGGCGGCGTCCGCGCACGCCGCGATCATCCGGCCCTCCCACTCCATCTGCTCCTCCAGCCCGTTGGTGAACGACGCCAGCAGAAGCTTTTTGACCGCTGAACCGGATTGCAGTGCACCCGCGGCGAGTTGTTGGGCCAACGCGTCGGTGCGCTCCTGCAGATCGTTGCCGTCGACGACCTCGGTGACCAACCCCCACTCGGCGGCCTCGCTGGCCGACAGCTTCCGGTTGGTCAGCATCAGCTCTTGGGTCCTGCGGATGCCGACCAAACGCGGCAGATAGTACGAAGAACTTCCGTCCGGGCACAGACCTGCGGCCGTGTACGCCATGGTGAACGACGCGGTGTCGGCAGCGATCACCAGATCTCCCGTCACCGCCAGGCTGAATCCCGCGCCGGCAGCCACCCCGTTGACAGCTGTGATCAGCACCGCGTCCATGCGGGCGAACGTGGAGATGGCCCGATGCAGGTCGTCGGCGATGACCTTCACGTAGCGGCCGGCCGTGCTTGACGACGACGCGATCGCCCTGAGGTCGCCGCCTGCGCTGAAGAAGCGGCCCGCCCCGGTCAGGATGACCACCTTGGTCCCGGCACCGTCGCAACGCCTTGCGGCATGCGCAAGCTCGCGCGTCAGGGTGTCGTTCATCGCGTTCGCCGCTTCGGGTCGATTCAGCGTGACGCGGGTGATGGGACCGGACTGCTCGAAGGCGATGGTCTCGTAATCGCTCATCGGGTCACACTAACCCGTGGTCGGACGCTGACAGGTTGCTGACGGCGGGGGTGCAGGTGTGCGATGACGGTGGGCAACGTTTTATCCGAGAGAAGGGACCATTGCATGCTGTCCGTGAGCCCCGATGCCATTCGTGCAGAGACCGTCATGATCACCGGACACCACGGTGACGAGATCGAGGCGTACCGGGCAGTCCCGTTGGCCCCCGGCTCGCGCGGCGGGATCGTCTGGATCCACCATATGCCCGGATACGACAGAGAGACAAAGGAATTCGTTCGCCGTCTGGCGGTCGCAGGTTTTCACGTGATCGCGCCCAACCTGTACTGGCGCGAGGCGCCCGGCGCAGATCCCGACGACGCGGCGGCATCCGCCCGCGCTGCGGGGGGCGTTCCCGACGAGCGACTGGTCGGTGACGTCGCCGGGGCGACAGATCACCTGCGGACGCTGGATGGCGCCAACGGAAAGCTCGGCATCATCGGGCACTGCTCGGGCGGCAGGCACGCTGTCCTCGCCGCATGTTCGCTCGAGGTGGACGCTGCGGTCGACTGCTACGGCGCGTTCGTCGTCGAGGACCCGCCGGAGGGCATGCCGAAGACGATGCAACCGATCCTCGGCCTCATCCCCAATCTCAGCTGCCCGCTGCTGGGCCTCTTCGGCATCCAGGACCGCTACCCGTCACCGGGTTCGGTCGCCACCCTCGACACCGAATTGTCCCGGTTGGGTAAGGATCACGAGTTCCATTCCTACGACGACGCCGGGCATTCGTTCTTCTCCGTCGACCGGCCCGCTTACCGCGTAGCGGCCGCGGTGGACGGCTGGAGCCGGATCGACGGATTCTTCAACAAGCACCTGGCGGGTTGACCATGTGCACATACCTGACCGAGAAGATCGCCGTCGAGGGCAGCGGCAAGGGCGCCACGGGGTGGTTCGCCGCGACCGAGGCGACGGTGTACGTCGACCACCCGGTCCATGCGCCATACGGTCACACAGTGAACATCGACCTGCTCAACCCGTCGCGCGGTCCGTCGGCCCGGGTGGCACTCGAACTCACGGAGGAGGCCGCGCTGGCATTGGCCGATGCCATTCGTCGGGCCGTCGCCGGTGCGCCGGCCGGCATTGCATCCAGGGACCAGTGAGGCGGCTAGGGGTCCGGAAGTTCAGTCCAGTCGGCGGATACGGATGAGGTCCAGCGCGGGGGACGTCTCTCGAGGAACGCCGCTACCCCTTCCGCGGCGTCCACGCTGCCCATCGCGCGGCGGTGTAACTGTGTCTCAAGCGATGCCACTTGCCGCGGCGTGTAACCGTTGATGACGCTGTCCCACAGCAGCCGCTTGGACAGCGCCACCGACATCGGCGCCACGTTTTCCGCGATGTCCGCCGCAACGGTCATCGCCTGCGGCAGCACGGAATTCGCGGGAACGGCACTTGTAGCGAGACCAAGCGCCACCGCTTCGGCGCCGAGGAAAATGCGGCCGGTCAACAGGAGGTCCGCGGCAATAGTGAGACCGGCCAGATGCGGAATCGTCCAGTGCGACATGCAGTCCGCGATGACTCCGCGACGCACCTGCACGACCCCGCATTTCGCATCGTCGGCAAAGATGCGGATGTCGGCCTGCAGTGCCATCGTCAGGCCGATCCCGATCGCATGTCCGTTCACGGCGGCAATGACCGGCTTGCGGATCTCGAACGCCGCCGGCCGGATCGGCGACGCGGTGAATTCGGTGTCCTCACGCGGCGATGCGAACGGATCGTCGTCGGCGCTGAAGTCGGCGCCGACACAGAAGGCCGGACCCGCACCCGTCAGCACGACCGCGCGGACATCGTCGTCGTCGTCACAGGTTTGGTAGGCCTCGCCGAGCATCCGGCCCATCTCAGCCGTGTAGGCGTTCAGTCGCTCGGGACGATTGAGGGTCAGAACCGCGATGCCGCGCGAAACCTCCACCACGACATCAGTTTTCATGTGGAGAACCTCAACTGACGACGCCGCGCAACCCGTCTGGTCCGAACATCGGCTCGAACAGCGCACTGAAGTCGGGGCCTCGGCGCAAAGAGATGCCGCCGTCCACGTTGATCACCTGACCGGTGATGAAACCGGCAGCGTCGCTGAGTAGGAACAGCGCCAGCATCGCGATGTCCTCGACTTCCCCGGCGCGCCCCAGGGGCGTGTTGATCAGGTAGTCGTCCTTGACGCCGGGCGTCGAAAAAATCGGCTCGACCATCTCGGTGCGGATCAGGCCGGGCCGGATTCCGTTCACTCTCACCGCCGATGGGCCGAGCTCGTCGGCGGCCACCATCATCATGTGGTCGATCGCGGACTTCGTCGGGCCGTAGGCGCCGAACCAGCGGTGAGTGTTGGTGGCCGCCCACGACGAGACGCCGACGAACGAACCACCGCCCCCGCGCACCAGCTCGCGCGCCGCGTGCTTGAGAACGTACATTGTCCCGTTCACGTTGAGGTCGACAGTCCGGCGCCACGCCTCGGAGTCAAGGTGGGTGATGGGCCCGATGCTTTCCGAACCGCCCGCACAATGCACGACACCGTTCAGGCGCCCGCTCCACGCGGTCGCGGCGTCGACAGCGCGTGCCGTTTCTTCCTCATTGGTCACATCAGTCGGTTCGTAGCGGGCCTCGCCAGCACCACCGCCTCCGCCACCGGCTGCGCCGGCACCGATTTCGCTTACCGCCGCGGCGAGCTTGTCGGCGTTGCGACCCACGATCATCACGCGCGCGCCGGCGTTCACCAGCGCGCTGGCCACACCCTTGCCGATGCCGCTTCCGCCGCCGGTCACAAGATACGTCCGGTCGCTCAAGGACAGTTCCACTACAACCC